>QMNJ01000096.1 GCA_003647715.1 Candidatus Coatesiibacteriota bacterium | reverse complement strand
TGCTCTGAGGGGCATAGATAGAATAGATGGCGTAATTGTCAGTCACCCCCACTCAGACCATATAAATGGTTTATCTGAGGTGCTCAACAGATTTGATGTCGTTACCATATATGATATCTCATATCCATACCCATCAAAGGCATATATAGAGATGCTTGTATCTCTAAAAGGGGATACAGTTTACAGGCGTGTTATGGGATATTTCGCGCTGAAACTGGATGATGATACTTATCTTGGTTTCTATGGACCAAAATACCTCCCTCCGGTTGTTGGTGAGGGATGCTATCCAGATGGCGAAAAGATGAACTCTTGTGGTATAGTGAATGTGTTGACTGCAGGTGGGCTTAGGATATACTTGCCATCAGATAATGAGTGTGTATTTGATATATTAAGAGGTAGATACCAGATAATTGAATTTCCACATCATGGAAGCAAGAACAAGAATATATGGAGATTTGTAGATGAATCTAAACCAAGAGTAATTCTGCTCAGTTCAGGTAGGATGTTCAGGGATAGGTATTATGATATAGAGAGGGAGATGGAGCCAGACGGTATTGAGGTAATCTCTACAGACAACTGTGGTGCCATAACAATTGAGGTGATGGGAGAGAGGTGTGTCATAACAACTGAATATTGAGTATTCAGGTAAGATTTATTATTATAATGTTTACATTTTTGTAAGTTTTATAGTAAGGATAACTGGATATGATTTCTATGAAAAGCGGATGTATCAATGGGATTGTTCCTCTTGTGCTCTTACTGGTGACACTCCTATTGGTTAGTTGCGAGCCATCCGGTTTTCCTACGGGAAACTTCTGGATTGTCTCTATTGATGTTGACCCCGACTATGTGTATGTGAATAGTGAGGTAACACTCACCGCCTTTGTTGAGAATCCAGACAACGAAGAACTTGTATATGACTGGAGGGCGAGCGGTGGGACGATATATGGGAGCGGTAATCAGGTTCAATGGATGACCCCGCCTGACCCGGCAAGCTATACAATTGAATTATGGGTTAGGGGTGAGAGCGGTGAGGACTATGAGAGAAAAGTTATAGAGGTTCATGAATAGGTCTCAATTCTGTATGACAATATGAAGATACTGCTATTAAACCCGCCATTTCTACCACGCTATTCCAGGGAACAAAGAAGCCCTGCTGTGACCAAGAGCGGGACTCTCTATTACCCCATGTGGCTGTCATACGCCGCAGGTCTTCTTGAAGACAATGGCTTTGAGTGCACACTCATAGATGGTGTCGTCCCCGGCGGAGAAAAACGGCTGACCACATATACAAACTCTGAGAATCCCGACCTTATTATAATTGATACCTCAACACCCTCAATAGAGAATGACCTTGGATGGGCTAAGAGATTGAAGAATATGTTTCCAGGTGCATTCATTCTCTTAGTAGGTCCTCATGTCTCTGCTCTGGGAGAGAGTATTGTCTCAGAATATCCCTGGGTTGATGGTGTGGCAAGAGGTGAGTATGAGTTTATCTCTCTTGAGTTAGCGCAATCTATAAGAAATGGTAAGAGAGACCTATCAGGTATAAATGGTCTGACATACAGGGAAGATGGAAAGGTAAAGAAGAACAAGAAGCGAAGGTTTATTAGAGACCTCGATTCTATTCCCTTCGTATCAAGGACTTATCTGAAGCACCTGAAGCACACCGACTACTTCTATGCTCACAGTAAATACCCAATAGTTGCAATATTGACAGCCAGGGGCTGTTCATACGGCTGTATCTACTGCCTTTATCCGCAGACATTCTCAGGGCAGGTTTATCGCCCCAGGTCCATTGAGAGTGTGGTAGAAGAACTTGAGTTCATTCAGGGTGAATTTCACCCACTGAGAGAGGTGATGTTTGAGGATGATACATTCGTGATTGACGAGGATAGGACGGTTGAATTATGCGAGGCAATTATCAAATCAGATTTCAATCTGCCTTTCTCCTGCAATACCAGACCCGATTTGAGTTATCAAACACTCAAGATACTCAAGAGAGCAGGTTGCAGGTTGATGTGTGTCGGTTTTGAAAGTGGTAATCAACGCATCCTTGACTTCATAAAGAAAGAAACAGATTTGGGAAGCATAGAAAGATTTGTGAGGGATGCAAGAAGGGCAGGCATAATGATACACGGTTGCTTTATGGTAGGAACCCCTGAGGATGATCACAGAACCATAATGGAGACCTACCGCTTCGCAGAGAGGTTAAACACAGACACCGCCCAATTCTTCCCGATTATGCTCTACCCAGGCACAACACTTTATAGATGGGCAGAGAAGAACGGCTATATCAAAGTAAATAGCTTTCGCGACTGGCTTACAAGGGAGGGGCTTCACAATTGCATAGTATCTACCCCAAACCTGTCTGGTGATGACCTGGTGAGATTCTGTAATGATGCACGAAGACACTATTACCTGAGACCGATCTATACGATAAGAAAACTCTTACAGTCCTTCACTAACACCCAAGAAGCAATAAGAAATCTGAAGGCGGCTGGAAATCTATTAAGACATCTGATTAAATATTAAATATGTTAAGTTCAGTAGAGCCTGCTCTCTTTATTTTCTGGTTTTCACTGGTAATTCTCTTAATGGGCTATGTAATATACCCAGTATTCATGATTATGGTATCGCATCTTGTGCCAGAGAAAAGGTATAAAACTGGCAGATTGCCCTCGGTAAGCATCATTATTCCTGCCTACAACGAAGAAGAGGTGATTAGAAGAAAGATTGATAATACGCTATCACTTGATTATCCAGAAGAGAAGGTTGAAATTATAATTGTGTCTGATGCTTCAGAAGATGGAACAGATGATATCGTGAAGGAGTATGTGAGTGATAGGTTGATATTGGTTAGGCAGGAAGAAAGGCAGGGCAAACTGGAGGCGCTGAACAGAGGAGCTGGGGTTGCAAGTGGTGAGGTGCTTGTCTTCACAGATGCAAATACAATAGTGGAGAGGGATGCTCTTGAAAAACTTGTTCTGCCTTTTGTTGACCCCCGGGTAGGAGCAGTTGCCGGGGAGCAGATTATATCCAAGGAGGGGGGGGCTGCTAAGGGTGAGGGTTTATACTGGCGTCTTGAGGGTAAATTGAAGGAGGCAGAGAGCCGGCTCGGTTCTGTTATCGGGGCTGATGGCTCAATGTATTCAATAAGAAAAGAACTCTACCCCAATTTCAGGGCAAAGGCAATAGTGATGGACGATTTCATCATATCCACCTCTGTCATAACCAGGGGTTACAAGTTGGAGTATGCCCCCGACGCACACTCCTACGAGGGTGCATCAAAGAATATGTGGATTGAGTTCCGCAGAAAAGCAAGGATATTCGCTGGTTCGGCTGGCTCAATATCACTGGTGTTAAAACTTCTACTAAAGCCGTTTGTGTTCAAACTCATATTACACAAGTTCATCAGGTGGTTTAGCCCCTTCCTTCTAATTACCCTTTTTATATCCAATATATTTCTAATTAGTTATGGGCTGTTCTATAAGGCAATATTCGTCGCTCAATGTATATTCTATGGTCTTTCAATTATAGGGCTTGCTATTGAACTTTCAGGGATGCCACATAGCAGATTGACCTACTTCCCCCTCTACTTCACAATGACCAATGTTGCGGAAGTATATGGTCTCATAGGTATGATTGCTGGTAGATATAAACCTGCCTGGAAGAAGCTCAGATAATGCACCTTAAGATAATATCCCTATCTTTATCCATCATATTTGTCGCTCAATTCATATTCTGCAATGATGAGAAAAACTGCAAGCAGGAGAAGGTTGAACTGTTCTTTACCACCATGGGAACATCAGCCCATGTGCTGATTTATCCAAGAGATGGTTGCGATGGAGAGGAAATACTGAGAAAGATGCACGAGAGAGTGGAGTATGTGGAGCATATTGCTAACAGATTTGATGAGACAAGCGAGGTCTCGTTGATAAACTCAATGGATGTTGGGGATACTATGAGGGTCAGCAGGGAGATGATTGACCTGCTCATCTTCTCCAGAGAGATGACAGAAAGAACAGATGGTGCCTTTGACCCCACCTACATATCAGGAGTATCATCAGCAGTGGAGATAGATGATGGTGCGTTAATGCCCTCTGGCTGGGAGGCGCTAGATATTGATACAGTCAAATGCACAATAGCCAAGCTGGGGTATGTATTGTTAGACCTTGGGGCGGTTGCCAAGGGGTGGGCTTGTGATTATGCTTTGGATGCAGTCAGGGGCTCAATCACAGGTGGTATGGTAGAGATAGGTGGTGATATCGCTACATACGGCAGACCACCAGATGGAGATGGCTGGGTTGTCTCTATACCTGATTGTTTTGGTTCATATTGTCTGAAGGTATCTGGTGAATACGGAGTGGCACTTTCATCAAGCAGGCGTGGCGGAAGCGGTGAGTATCACATCGTGGATGCGAGAGGTAAGGTAAAATGCATTGAAGACGCTTATGCGCTGGCTGTTGCTGTAGATTCTGCCACCGCAGACGCCTTCGCAACCGCAATGATAGTTCTGGGAGAAGATAGCATTAAAACTCTCAATCAGACCGAAAACCTTGAAGGGATGTTATGTATTGAGGGGAAGATATTAAAATCTGAGAATATAGATAGATTTCTACATAAGGGATTATGGGGTAATATTGCTTACCACTTTGGTTCTTCTTCAATCTGGTAGATAGCACCGCAGTAGTGACAATGGACAAATACCGCACCTGCCTTAACCTCAATTGATTCCTTATCCACAGGTGCACCACAGTTCTTGCACTTGAGACCCTCTAATTTTGTGTCACCGGGTATATCTATCTTCTGTATTATCTCAATCTCTTTCTTCTGACGGTATTTAGCAAGAGCAATCAAACCTATGCCCACAATTATGCCTATTATCCCTACGCACAGGTTGACACTGGATGTTCCTTGTGTCTTAGATTCAACAGATGTGGATGCCCAGGCGAAAAGGACTCCAAAGAATACCAATATCGCCCCAATTATTATAAGGGCAATATTAAAAGCACTCAAAACCTTCTTCTTTTTCTCCATATAACCTGCTGTTTATGAATTAACTTGAAGGTGATTACTTCTCCATCTCCTTGTAACGCCTGATGATATTCTCCAGCAGTTCAATCGTGTCATCAAGTTTTATGTTCTTTCTACCGATGCGAACTCTGTTCCCCAAAACCTCTATAATAACCTGAATTGACTCCCTAAGTGGCTCTTCTGCTATGGGTGGCTCTTCTACCGCTGGCTCCTCCACCTTTTCTTCAACCGGTGGTTCTGGCACTGGTGGCTCGGCTATCTCTGGCTCTCTTGCCTCCTCTAAGACCTCCTCCCTCTCTTCTTGCACCCTTATCTCTTCTTCCTCTTCAGTCGGAGGAGCTCCTATCTCAGGTTGTGGGAATCCGGTCTCTGGTTCCGCAACTCCGACCTCTTCAGGAGCTTCAATATCAGGTGGTGGCGGTGGTGTTTCTTCCTCTTCCCACACCGAAGGTGCAAAAGACGATAGGTCTAGTTCCTCAAACTCCTCGCGTCCTTCTGCTGTAATCTCCTCATCTACGGGTGGTGGGGGCACCTCTTCTGGTGCTTCTTTGATTGGTGCCTCCGCCGGTGCTTCTTCTCCCATCATCTGGTCTATGACCTCGTCAGGCGCTGTCTCCTCTTCCTCCTTCTCGCCTCCAAGTCCAAAATCACCGAATTTGAGTGATTCTTTCAATCTTCTGGCTCTGTCCAGATTTCTTCGTCTTATAGCTTCTATAGGATCTATCTCTTCCTTTTCTTCCTCTTCAGGCATGCAATAAACCCCCTTAATGGATTTATTAATATATTATAC
>QMNJ01000095.1 GCA_003647715.1 Candidatus Coatesiibacteriota bacterium | reverse complement strand
TCTTTAATGATATCTGATTTTCTAATAACCACTATTTTATCGTTAAAATTTGCACAATCAAGTAGTTCTAAAGAAACATCAAAACGACCTTCCTTTCTCTCTTCTTCAACTTTATAAATTTTCTCTTTGCGTTCTTTGGTTAGTAAATCCATCCAACAATCATCTTTGAATTTATTCCCTATAATTTTTGACATAAGAGTTTCAAGCCGAGAAATCATAGAGAAAATATATACCCGCACTGCTAAACGGTTAATATCAGCAACAGTAACAATCTTTTGAATTAAATTCATTTTCATAACGAAATAGAATTCCCTTAATCTCAGTAAACTAATGACCTTATCCAAAGGTGTTGAATCAGTAATTATATCTTCTGGACCAATTACCCTTCTTCTCAATATTTTTCTATAATTATCATCAATCTCGGCTACATGTGTAACTATCTTCCCACCAATGCTTTTATCGTCATACCTATCATATAATGCAACTCTTTCATATCTATTTTCCTTAGCATAATTGAGAATGTCCTCTGAATTATCTTCCAAGTGAAAAACACCCTTTTCAAAGTCAAGTTCACTGGATACTAAATCACAACTTAAACCTACCTCAAGATTAGATAATACCTCATTAAAAAGTTTATCCCTCACCTCAAAACCTCCTTAAAGAATGAATATAATTCTTGCATTCTATCCTATAACTTCCATAATTCCCTCTGCCACCTTCTTCCCCACGCCTCTAATCCTCATCAGTTTATCAACCGTAATATTATCAATACCCTCCATCAATATCATCCTCAATACCTCATCCCTCTTCCCCCTGCTCAAACCTCTCACATCATCCAACTTCGTTACATCAAACTTCCTTGTCTTTAATTGATAACTGTGGGCGAACCTGTGCGCCTCATCTCTAATTCTTACAAGTAATCGCCTAAGATTATCCGAAACACGAATGGCTACTGCTCTCTCATCTCTTATTACATAAAACTTATCGGGCTTACCCTTTGCTATAGCGATTAGGGCGGGCTTTGGGTCAGCATTGGCGAATATACCATAAACACCCATCAACTGCCCCCTACCACCATCAAGCAGTAGCACATCCGCAACCTCACCTCGCTCAATCTTCCTTCTTACCACCTCTACCATCATACCCACATCGTCAACCTCCTTGCCCCTTATCCTGTATCTGCGGTAGTGTTTCTTCACAGGTCTGCCCAGTTCAAACCTCACCGAGGCGCCCACCCTGCCCGTCTTTGATAGTAGCGATATATCAATGCCATCTATAGTAGCAGGCGGAGCATCAAGACCAAACAATCTACCAAGTTCTCTGTGCGCCTCAAGGTGAGACCTCTGCACCCGCCTGATTAGTTCCTCCCTCAATATCAATCGTGCGTTCTCCTCTGCCAGGTTGAGGAGTCGCCTCACCCTGCCTCTTTTGGGTGACCATATCCTCACCCTCCTCCCTGAGACCTGATTTATCATCCCCTCAAGTGCGGCGGTATCATCAGGTAGAATGTTGACTGCTATTCTTGAAGGGTGGACGGGGGCGCGCGAATACCTCTGTTCTACTATTGTCTTTACCGCATCCCTCTCTATAATTCCTCCCCTTTCGGTGAGGGCATATACCTCCCTGCCTATCAACTTTCCCTCCCTCACCTTGAATATCACCGCTATGCCTGTCTCCTCCTCCCCCATAAATGCTATAATATCCTCATCACCTCTTCTCATCTCTACCTTCTGGTCGGTTATAACTTCCTCAAGGGCGACAATATTCGCTCTTATTTTAGAAGCTCTCTCAAACTCCAGGTTTCTTACTGCCCTGTCAAGTTCACCCTTCAGTTCAGATATATAACCTCTGCCTCTGCCCTTCAATACCTCTCTCGCCCTTAAAACACGCTTCTTGTATTCATCTACAGAAACGCCACCCTGACAGGGTGCATCGCACCTACCCATATGATAGTTAAGGCAAGGACCTCTGCCTCCCTCACTCTCCTTCAACCTCTGCCTGCAGGTGCGAATCTTCAGTATGCCCTGTAGGAGGCGGATAGTTCTGCGAAGAGCATCTGCGTTTGTAAATGGTCCAAGGTATTCACCGATTGAGGGGTCGGTTCTCCTGGTCAGGAAAATTCGGGGATAGTCCTCATTGGTGATGCATAGGTATGGGTATCTCTTATCGTCGGCTAGGTTTATGTTATATCTGGGCTTTAAGTGCTTTATCAGGTTACACTCAAGTATAAGTGCTTCCGCCTCAGTATCAGTAACAATATATTCAACTCCCACCGCCTTTGAGACCATACTCTTTATTTTTCTGTCAACCATATTTCTGGTATACTGGGAAAGGCGGTGCCTCAGGTTCTTCGCCTTGCCAACATATAGTGGACTATAATCACTATCCCTGAAGATATAAACCCCAACCTTCTGGGGAAGATTACCCCATTCACCTATGGAGATAGAACCAGTAATACCTAACCGCTTTAATGCTGTCCTCACAATGATATTCTAATACAATATGCATTCTTTATGCAAAGATGCATATTCATTATTTACAGATGTTGTAATGGCTTACTTATAGGTCGTGGAAGGCACGGAGTTTCTTGGAGCGGGAGGGGTGGCGGAGCTTCTTTAATGCCTTCGCCTCAATCTGCCTGACGCGCTCCCTGGTAACCTTAAATACTGCACCCACCTCATCAAGCGTCCGTGGTATGCCATCACCTACACCAAAGCGATACCTGAGAACCATCTCTTCCCTCTTGGAGAGAGTGGAGAGAACCTTCTCAATCTGCTCTTTCAACATACTGAATGCAGCGGAGGTGGATGGCGATATAATCTCTTTATCCTCAATGAAATCACCCAAGTGGCTATCTTCCTCATTTCCTATTGGGGTTTCCAAACTAATGGGCTCCTGGGCTATCTTCAAGATACCTCTAACCTTTGATACATCCATGTCCATCTCTTCTGCTATCTCCTCAGGAAGCGGTTCTCTGCCCTTCTCCTGTATCAGCAGGCGTGTAGTCCTCACAACCTTGCTTATGGCTTCTATCATATGAACAGGTATTCTTATGGTCCTTGCTTGGTCTGCTATGGCTCTGGTTATTGCCTGCCTTATCCACCAGGTAGCATAGGTGGAGAACTTATAACCCTTGCGGTAGTCAAACTTATCTACCGCACGCATCAAACCGATATTGCCCTCCTGAATGAGGTCTAGAAACTGAAGCCCTCTCTTTGTGTATTTCTTTGCTATGGATACAACAAGGCGGACATTTGCCTTAACCAGCGATATCTTGGCTTCGTATGCCTCAACCTGCCCCTCCTTCATCTCCTCCACCCTACGGATAAATTCGTCAGCATTCAGCCCAGTCAACCTCTCAATCTCCCTGATACGCTTCCTCGCTCTCTTAACCCTGTCAGCAAATCTTGATATGTCATCAAACGAGTAACCAGTCATTTTCTTCACTGTTGCGGGTCTCTTCCTCTTTGACTTCAACTGTCTGTATAAAGAGATAATCATAGTTGGAGAGAGACCTGTCTCCTTCTTTATCTCCTCTAACTCTCTTCTCTTATCCTTTATCTCCTCAGCAAGTTTTACCGCTTCGTCAACGAACTTGTCTATCTGGTATGTGGAAATATTCAATGATTCCAGAAGGCGTATCACTTCTCCCCTCTCCACCTCCAGTTCATCAAGAAGCTGCTCATACCGCTTATCACTCTTCTTTGTCTTTCTCAGCTCCCTATATATCTTCTCTATCTCCTTCTTGGATGTCTTAAGACGCTCATAGACCTCTAAAATATGCTTAACTATCTCTTTCTGCTTCCATAGTGGCAGACGACCATCTGTGTTTACCACGATGACTTCTTCTATCTTCACCTCTTTCTCTTTAACCTTCTCTACAAAATCAAAGAAAAGTCCAAAGATAAGATGAATTGAATATATTGCCTGTCTTGTCTTTCTATGACCGCTCTCTATTCTCTTGGCTAAACTTACCTCCCCCTCGCGAGATAGCAGAGGAACTCTGCCCATCTCCTTTAGATAAAGTCGGACAGAGTCATCAACCTTGCGTGTATCCTCCTCTAAGAGAGTATCCTCACTCTCATCCTTCTCTTTCTCTATCGCCTTCTCAGAATCAACTACCTTTATATTCAATTCCCTGAACATCACCAATAGCTCATCAATGGCATCCGATGCAAAAACATTATCCGGTAGGATATTATTAATATCTTCAAATGTTAAATACCCCTTCTCGCGCCCTAAACCTATAAGGCGATTCAATATCTTATCCATATTCATAACTTACTTTTTACCCTATGTATAATCAATATATCATATATTCATCCCAATTGCAACCACTTAACAATATTCCTTACCCTAAATTAAAGATTAATTATCCAACTTTATTGAAAATAGCAATAAAATTATCACACTTATGTCTAAAAGATAAAACTAAGTGGAATTATATTGATTATTGCAAAACTAATTTGTATTCTTGACTAAATATCTAGTTATGGTTGATACTATAAGAAACTTCCTGATGGCTTTCATACCCTTGTTTGTTGCCTTCGATTGCATAGGCATTATTCCCATTTTTATCACATTCACCGAGGGGCTGGAAGATGAAAAGAGGAGAAGGGTAACCAAAAGGGCTATAATAACTGCGGGTGCTATAGGAGTTGCCTTCATCTTCGGAGGTAAGGCAATATTTCTCTTTCTAGGAGTAACCATCGCTGACTTCCAGATTGCTGGAGGTATAATCCTTCTTCTCCTGGCTATATCCGACCTCACCAGTGAGCCAAAACAGCAGAGAACACCGAAGATAGACGACATTGGAATAGTTCCTATTGGTATGCCCCTTATTCTGGGTCCAGCCGCCCTTACCGTTCTAATGATGTCTTTAGACAACTTTGGTATCATCATCTCACTGCTCTCGCTTACCATAAATCTGATTATTATGAACTTAGTTTTGCTCTATTCTTCAAGAATACAGAAGGTGATGGGAAAGGCAATCTCATCAGCGTTCTCAAAAGTGATGGCGCTCTTACTGGGGACAATTGCAGTGATGATGATAAGAAAGGGGATACTATCAATAATTGGATAACTATCCCTATTAATACCCAAAATTTTTAAGAAAATGCATTATGATAGTAATGGTGAATATATGATAGACCTTGATTCATCAGAAGCTCCAGCGGAATTGAAGAACTCCTCCCTTACTGCCCAAAGGACCATTCACTGATTTTTGGTCATATAAAGACCCATCCTTACAGAGGCAGAATAGAAATATCGGTGAAAGATACCTAATGATTATAGCAGATTCACTCACTCTCACTCTGTATAAGACCTTGTCTAACACAAACGGACTGAGTGGCGCCGACCAAATTCTCTACAACCCTGGTAAAGTTGCTAGAATGGCAGATGCATTCAGATTCAGTGAGAAATCTAATCCTGAGAAAAGTAAGGATAAGTTTGGAATAGGTCCAATCCACTTCTCATACTTCGGGTGGGGATATGAAAATATTGTAGCCATTCACTCCAACACATAACAAGAGATACCTGGTGGCATATACCCACAAACAATCGTTTGAAAGCGGAGACATTTCTCAGAGAAAACATAACCGCTGACAGATGCATATGCCACATAAATGCCGGCTACTCAACTGGCTGGTGCAATGAATCACTTGAAAATCTTTTATATGCTATAGAGATAAAATGCAGAGCAAAGGGCGACGATGTGTGCTTTTTCGTGATGACACACAGAAAACATATATACAACGCATAAGAGAACCTATGTGCGTTACTTAAATCCAACCAAACCTCCACTTCAGAGTTAATTCTCGGCTCCTTATAC
>QMNJ01000094.1 GCA_003647715.1 Candidatus Coatesiibacteriota bacterium | reverse complement strand
TTATCAGCATTACCGCATCGCGCAGAAGAAAGATGAAATACTTTCCAGCGAAGGCATCTATTGAGGGTGTAGGTATAAAGAGGGGTCTTACCGCCCCAGAGGCATCAATAGTTCTGGAATACCCGCTTAACAAGGTCCTCGCCCTCATACTATTCGGACTGATTAAGAAGAAGAAGGTTAAGGTAAAATCGCAGGACCCACTTCTTCTCAAGAAACTTTCCGGAGGAGTTCCAGAGAGAAAGCTCAGGAAGTATGAAAAGGACTTCCTCAATGCTATCAAGAAGAATGGAGAGTTAAGTAAGAAGAAACTGGAAACTCTATGTGTGGACCTTGTAAAAGCAGTTAATAAGAAGATGAAGGGCTTCTCATTGATAGAGACAAGGGAGTATTACCTTTCTATTATGAACAAGGCATGGAAACTTTTAAGGGCGGCAAAAGCACCTGAAGAGATAAACAGCATCCTTGAAGATTACACCGACTGGATGCTACTTGACGACGATTTTGACGACAAAATGCCGGTAATAATAACCGGTAGAACCATATATGCACCTGACTGGTGGGGAAATACTGGAACGAGTGTTCCCGCTCCATCAACAGGCAAAGGACCATCTGTCAGCCTGCCAACACTGCCAGGTTCATCGTTTGCTCATGGCATTACCTCAAGCATGAGCAACTTCGCCAACAATATAGTAAGCAATGTATACGGCTTCACCAGCGCTGTTACCTCGGTCACCAATCCACCACCGGTCTCCACCTCAAGCGGTGGCAGTTATGGTGGTAGTAGTGGCTGTGCGTGTGCCTGCGCCTGTGCTGGCTGTGCGTGTGCCTGCGCTGGTGGTGGGAGGTAGAAATGATGTATATTAATTAATATACAACCTGATGATGTATAATTATATGTTAATGGAAAATATAATGACCTGCATTTGATTTTATTTATAGAAAAGTGTAAGAGATATATTATATATTTTATGGTAATCGCAGGTTGAAAAGGATAGGGCAATGAAACAGATAAAGATAGTGGTTGAGAAACATAAAGATGGTTATGTCGCTTATCCCATAGGGCTAAAAGGTGTAGTAGTCGGGCAAGGCGACAGTTATGAGGAAGCGCTCGCTGATGTGAAATCAGCTATCAAGTTTCATATACAGACATTTGGAGATGATGTTCTCGAGATAGATGAAATCATCGAAACATTCATAGCCGAAGTAAATGTATAATGAAATTCCCTAGAGACGCTCCAATATGAAAGGTCATAAAAACGCTTGAATATCTTGGTTTTGAGACCGTAAGAGTAGGAAATCATATCTCAATGGTCAGGAATAATCCAGACGGAAGTAAAACGACATTAACTATACCTAATCATAGAAGAATAAAGAGTCCCACATTAAGGTTGATATGTAATCAAACTGGTATAAAGAGAGAGGAGTTCTTAAAAGCATACAAGAACATATAGATAACTTCTTCAAATACCAGAAATATTTTTTATTTTCAATCTGCAAATGACCTCAATAAACTAGTTGAATTAATAACTCTAATTTATGTGGTGGAGTTAGTGATACAGTATGGAAAATACATTTACTAGAGGTAAAGGATAAAGATAACATATTTAATTGCAATGATTTGAAAATAAACAAGGGTATCATACGAAAATGGTGAAGTTGAGCGAGATGATAAAGCACAATTTAAATTTTTCAAAATAATTATAAGATTGAGTTCAGTTAATCACTTCAACAATCTCTTCGGGTGATGTATTGAGTATCTCCTCCACTATCTCAAGACCACTTTCATAGTCGGGGCAGTTCTTTGCCATCTCTTCATACTCATCAATAACCCTAAATTTAATATGCTTATCACCAGACCTGAACTCAGCGGAGAGTCCATCACCCTCCCGCCATGTAAGATTGCGCTTACCCATTGTGCAACCGGTCGCTACCTGAAGCCCATCAATGAAGCATGTATCTGGCGTGTTTCCTCTACAACGCACAACCACCTCAATCCCGCTATAGCCAGTTGAGCCAATCTTCTTCAAGCCATAGAGACCCACTACAACACCAAGCGCCAGATATGGTCCACTATGACCATGAAAACCTACCGCCTGTTTATAGACCACTTGAATGTCATCAACAGGTATCCTCTGCCATTTCATAACTAAAAATGCTCAAAACCGAAGAGAGAAAGAATTACAGTTTATTCTACTTCTCTTTCTTCTCTTTCTTATCCTCCTCTTTCTTATCTTCTTCCGTTCTCTTGTCTATCGGTTCTATCTCACCGCAACCGCAATTCTCACACATAACGCACCTCCATCCATCAACAACTTATTATATCAATTACCTCTTATCACCTTACTCAGTTTCTTCACCTTCGGTCCAACCGCAACAACCATCCCCTCTTCGCTGAACAACTCCTTCGCAACCTCCTCTACCTCCTCTCTTGTTACCCCATCAAATCTCTCAATACTCTCCTTAAGCGGTATAATCCTCCCCAGATAGACCTCGTTCTTTATCAACCTCATCATCCTGGTTATGGTGGATTCAAGCCCCAACATTATTCCGCCCTTTATGTATTCTCTTGCGGTTTTCAGCTCGCCCTCTGAGATACCTTCATTCAATAGTTTCTCCACCTCCTCCCTCACGATGCTTATTACCTTACCACCCGCCTGTGGATAGGTTGCATACATTATAGCGAAGAATCCCGCATCCCTCATCAACCGTGGCGTTGACGATATATCATATACCAAACCCATATCCTCCCTCAACCTCTGAAAGAGGCGAGATGAGACCATCCCGCAGAGAATAGCATTGAGGACGCTTAAGGCATACCTTCTCTCATCGCTATATTTTATACCCTTCCATATGTGGCATATATACTGCTGTTCAAGTTTCCTCTCATTGATACTCTTGACCTCCGGTGGTTCAAATCTCAACTCTGACTTTATTCCACCATTCCAGTTAAGACCTCTTTCTAACTTCTCCTCCACCATCTCCATCAAACTACGATGTTCAAGATTTCCCACCGCAGTTACTACAATATCATTATATTTGTAATTTTGACTGAGATGCCACAAAAGGTCTTCTCTGCCCATCCTGCCCACGGTTTCGGAATAACCTACTACAGGTATTCCATAACCATCATTCTCACCAAACAGCAGGCGTACCGCATTGTCTATCAAATTCTCCTGCGGAAGGTCATTATAGGTCGCAATCTCCCTCATAATGACCCCACGCTCCCTCTCCATATCGGTATCATCAAGTGTAGCATTTGTAATAATGTCGCTTAACAGGTCAAAAGCCCTGTCAATGTAGTCCATACCCACACATGCATAATAGACAACATCCTCCTTCCCCGTCTGTGCATTTAGATAACCGCCCACTTCCTCAAGGCATAAAGCAATCTCCTTCGCTGTTCTCTTCTTAGTGCCCTTAAAGAGCATATGCTCAATGAAGTGGCTGACCCCCGCCATATTCACATCTTCATAACGGGACCCCCTATCACAGGTGATACTTATGGAGACCGATTGAACATGAGGAATATAATCAGTGATTACCCTAATGCCTTGAGTCGTTCTTTCCTTTTTGATGTCCTGGTCCTGACCTGCCATCTTTCTTATCTCTGCCTCTGCCTCCTCCAACCCCCATCTCCATAAGTGCCGCCTTCCTGCTCAAGTTAAGGCGACCGAGGTCATCTATCTCGGTGAGTTTTACGACAACCTCATCTCCCTCTTTCACCACATCACGCACCTTCTCTACCCTCTCATTAGCTAGTTGAGATATGTGGCACAAACCCTCCTTGCCCGGAAGAATCTCTATGAATGCACCGTAGTCGGTAACCTTGACCACCTTACCCTTATAAATCTTGCCTGGCTCTACCTCGGCGGTCAACTCCTCTATCATATCCACCGCCCTCTGCAACATCTTAGGGTCGCTGGTTGCAATAAATACCCGACCATCGTCCTTTATATCAATCTCTGCACCTGTCTCCTCTAATATCTTTCTTATTATCTTGCCACCAGGACCTATTACCTCGCCAATCTTCTCCACGGGTATCTGGAGGATTCTAATCTTTGGTGCATAGGGGCTTATCTCACCTCTCGGCTTGCTGATGACACTGTCCATAATGTCAAGCACTCTACCCCTCGCCCTCTTCGCCATCTCAAAGCCCTCTTTCAATATATCAATGGGAATTCCTGCTATCTTCAAGTCCATCTGCACGGCGGTAATGCCCTTTCTTGTGCCTGCCACTTTCAAGTCCATCTCACCGTAGTGGTCCTCCATACCCTCTATATCCATCAACAGGCGATATGTCTTCTCATCACTTACCAGCCCCACCGCAATACCGGCAACCGCTGCTTTCATTGGAATCCCTGCATCCATCATTGACATACTGGCACCGCAGACCGTAGCCATAGATGATGAACCATTTGACTCCAGTATGTCCGATACAATTCTTATGGTATATGGAAAGTCGTTCTCATTGGGAATTAATCTCCTTAATGCTTTCTCAGCCAGGGCGCCGTGACCTATCTCCCTCCTGCTCACACCCCTTATCGGTTTCACCTCACCTACCGAGAAGGGAGGAAAGTTGTAGTGAAGCATGAACTTCTTGTATGTATCACCACCCAGAGCATCAATCAATTGCTCATCTTCTACAGTTCCAAGAGTGGTCACCACGAGCGCCTGTGTTTGACCACGAGCGAAGAGAGCCGAACCATGGGTGCGTGGCAATATGCCGACCATACACTCAACCGGTCTTATCTCATCAAAATCCCTACCATCGGGACGCCTGTTCTCAGAAAGAACAATCCTTCTAAATGCATTCTTCTCCAGCCCCTCAATTATGCGGGCTAATTCTTTCTTCTTCTCTTCATCCTCTTCACCTACGCCCTCGCTCTCAAGCACCTCCTCAATCAACTCCTTCCTCGCCTCCCTACGCTCCTCCTTATCGCCCATCTGAATTAACTTATACGCCTTATCTTCATACACACTTGATATCCTATCCATCAGTTCACTGTCAAAGGTGATGGGAGTATAGGCAATCTTGTCTTTCCCTATCTCCTCTCTCATCCTCAATTGCAAATCAACTATTCTCCCGTTCTCATCCATACCCCTCTGTATTGCACCGATGACTGTCTCCTCATCTATCTGGTATGCTCCACCCTCAAGCATTACAACCCTGTCCTTCGTTGACACTACAACCAGGTCCAGGTCGCTGTTCTCTACCTGAGTTAATGTGGGATTCACCACATATTCACCATCTATATAACCAATCCTCACCGCCCCTACAGGACCATCAAATGGTATATCAGATATAGTCATAGCAAAGGATGCACCATTAACAGCAAGTATGTCTGTATCGTTCTCATTGTCAAACGAGAGAGCAAATGCGGTTATCTGTGTGTCGTAGGTATAACCCTCCGGTAAAAGAGGCCTTATCGGTCGGTCTATCATTCGGGCTGTGAGAATCTCCTTCTCGCTTGGGCGACCCTCCCGCTTGAAGAAACCACCGGGAATCTTACCTGCAGCATAGGTCTTCTCACGATATTCAACCATTAAGGGAGTGAAGTCAACATCCTCCAGTGGCTCCTCCGACCTACAGGCGGAGACCAACACCACACTTTCACCATACTGGACAACCACCGAGGAATTCGCTAACTTCGCCCATTCACCTGTAGTTATCTTGAAGCCCCGTCCCCCGAGCTCAAGTTCATATTCCTTTTTCACTGAATCACCTATCTTCTGATATTAAGTTCCTTAATTATCCTTCTATATCTCTCTATGTCCCTCTCTCTCAAGTAGTCAAGAAGGCGACGCCTCTTACCGACTAACTTGAGAAGACCATACCTTGAGTGGATGTCCTTCCTGTGCTTTGAGAGATGCTCGGTAATCTGCCTTATCCTCTCGGTGAAGATGCTTATCTGCACCTCTGGAGAGCCAGTGTCGCCCTCGTGACGCTTATATGTGCTTATCAATTCCTGCTTCTTCTCGCTCGCAAGCGGCATTCAATTCACCTCCATTAATT
>QMNJ01000093.1 GCA_003647715.1 Candidatus Coatesiibacteriota bacterium | reverse complement strand
TAATAGAATGATGGGAGGTTATGATGAGAAAGATATGGAGAATATTAAATAGAATAGGCAGAAGCCAACAAGTTTTACACTTTCTATGGGGAGCATTTTTGACATTTTCTCTCTGTGTGATTGGGCTGAATCTTGTGGGAGTATTGGTTATAGTTATGTTATACATAATAGTCAAAGAAATTTCAGATGTATTGTGGGGTGAAACAAGTTTGGTTGATACTATAAGTGATGCCTTGTTTGTGCTAACTGGATTTGTATATGCGAGTGTGTTAATAGAAAAATTTTTGTGTTAGGAGGATGTTATACACAAGTGGTGTTGCAATAAATATATGCGTATACGGCATGTCCAACCCAACCCAACCATCTCAATACCTCCTCACACGCTACCGCCGGGCGCAAGCTCGGCGGTAGGAATTAACGCTTGTTATTGGGAGGAATAGTAAGTGGACTATCGAAAGAATAAGAGAAAGAGAAGCACAAAAACCAGTTCGTTTGGCTCTTCCGGCAGAATAAACCACGATTCTTCTAAATTCTACAATAGTAGATTGTATGAGGGATTGCCTAAGGAAGAAAGGGTTGAGTATATAGAGAATACTATTCCATCGGAGTTTATAAACAAGATATTTTGTAAGACAAGCGAGAAAATGGACGAACTTCCTGATAACAGCATTCATCTTATGGTTACATCGCCTCCTTATAATGTAGGTAAGGACTATGATAATAATTTAACGATAGAAGAGTATAGAAGTTTTCTTAAGAGTGTTTGGGTTGAGGTTAAGAGAGTGCTTGTTCCTGGTGGTAGAGCATGCATTAATATTGCTAATTTGGGAAGGAAGCCATATATACCTCTGCACTTGTTTATTGTAGAAGATATGATTGACTTGGGGTTTTTAATGAGGGGTGAGATAATATGGAATAAAGCATCGAGCGGAAGCTCCTCAACTGCGTGGGGTAGTTGGCTTTCCGCAAAAAATCCAACATTAAGAGATGTTCATGAGTATATTTTAGTATTTTCAAAAGGGACTTTTAGGAGAGAAAATCTTGGCAGAGAGAGCACAATTACAAGAGATGAGTTCCTTGAATTTACGAAAAGCGTTTGGACATTTTCTTGTGAGCAAGCGACTAAGATTGGACACCCTGCACCTTTTCCTATTGAATTGCCTTATAGATTAATACAATTGTATACTTTTGAGGGTGAAGTAGTTCTTGACCCGTTTATGGGCAGTGGGCAGACCGCAATAGCCGCATTAAAAACTAACAGGAGTTATTGCGGGTATGAAATAAACGAAGAATATGTTCGATTGGCAGAAAGGAGGGTTGAGAAGTTCGGGTTGGACTTTAATAGCCCGAGAATATTTGATAAATAATATAATAATGGCTAATGAAGTTGGCAGAGTATGGCAGTATGAGGATGATGGCAGAAGGGTGGTTGCCTACACCTTCAGACCGCTGTATGAGCAGACCGACAAGATGGGTGTGGTCTATTACGCCAACTATCTGTTATTCTTTGAGGCGGGCAGGGTGGAGTATATGAGATATAGTGGTATGTCGTATCGCAAGTTGGAGGATAGTTATAAACTGGCTATGCCGGTGATTGAGGCATACTGCCGATATGAGAGTCCCGCCCTCTATGATGACCTCCTGGAGATACACACAACGATGGAGAAGGTTGGTAGAACAAAGATAAAGTTTAACTACCGCATAGTTAGAGATGATAAGCTGTTGGCAGAGGGATATACCATCCACCCTGTGGTGGACGCAAACGGTAGGGTGGTTAAGATACCTGAGGTGATAGAAGACCTTATCAGTTGAGGTTGAGTTATATGAATAGAGCACTTATTGGACTTATGCTAATGGTGATAATTCCTGCGTTTTCTCTTCCGTGGAATGGAAGTCCCGGCGAATTGTATCCGCAGTTTGCACTCACCACCGCTGGTATCTCTTCTACAGGTGGCGTGATGTCCACAGTAGATGGTATCTATGCTATGTATGCAAATCCTGCGGGTCTGGACCTCAATTCAGAGAGCGGGGTGATTGCCACCTATTCACATCCCTTCGGCAGTATGGGTGGTTCCACCATTGCTTCGGTCGGATTATCCTCACAGATGAAGGTGATGTATGGCTCTTTTGGTTCAATCGGCTTTAATGCCATATACCATTCCAGCGGGAAGATGGCGGGCTATGAAGAAGACAGTGAATACACTGAGGACTTCAGGGTGACATCAACTATGGTGGGTTTCTGCTGGTCTAAGGGGCTTGGGGGCGACATTGAGTTTGATGTTCCCCCGACATCATATATTGGTTTCAGGATGAATATCTACACGATGAAGGTGGGTTATCTCTCGGATAGCGGTTTCGGCATTGATGCTGGGTTTATCAGGGTTTTGCCGAGAACAAGGATTGGTTTCTTTATCAAGAATCTCTCTTCACCAAATATTAAACTCAAGGAGATTAGCGACACAGAGCCGGCTAAATTTTCTGGAGGGCTCTCCGTTAATCCACTTTCTAACCTATGGATTTCGGGTGAAATTCTCATAGACATAGATGGGCAATATAGTGGTGCGCTGGGAGGCGACTTCAGAGTTGGTTCTGATACCTTTTTCATATCTGCAGGGGGTGGTTTTGATACTGATAGCAATCAGCCAACGATTGGGGTGGGTGTTGGAGTAGATAGTATTGAGCTAAACACTGCATTTATGTTTCATAAGCATTTGGGCTTGACCACAGTGGCTGATTTAATATATTATTTTTAGACCCCAAAGAATTCGGGGTAGGGCTTGTTAATGTTATTAACGGAAGTTTAGATAGATTTTTTAGATATATGAAAGATTGTAGGTTTCTAATTTTGATGTAATTTCTCTTATAACTATCTTTACTCTGTTAAGTTCTAACTGGTGCCTTACCCCATAGATGAAGGGGGAATAAGGAGATACTAATGATGGTTGTATATTGTATTGCAGTAGCAGTGATTGTTGGAGCCATCTCCATATATCTTGGCTATATTTTGAGAAAGAGAACTGCTGAGAGAAAGATTGGTTCTGCTGAAGAGTATGCAGAGCGGATAATTGAGGAAGCGAAGAGAGAGGCAGAGGAGGCGAAGAGGAACGCTCTCCTGGAGGCGAAGGATGAGGTCTATAAGAAGAGGGAGGCGCTTGAGAGGGAGATAAGTGAGAAGACAAAGGAGTTGAGGGCATACGAGAAAGTTCTACACCATAGAGAAGAAAGTATAGAGAGAAGGACATTGTCTCTGGAGAAAAGGGAGGTGGAGCTTCAGAAGACGTTTTCTCAGTTGACTGAGAAGGAGAACCTCATCAAGGATAAAGAGATGAGAGCAAAGGAGTTGGTCGCAAAGAGAGTTAAGGAACTGGAAGAGATAGCGGGAATGACAAGGGATGAAGCGAGAGAGATGCTTCGCGATGAGATGAGGTCTGAGGTGGAGAGGGAGTGTGCCAGAATGGTCCATGATATGGTGGCTGAGGCGAGAGAGGAGGCAGAGCGAAAGTCAAGAGATATACTGGCACTCGCAATACAGAGATGTGCCTCTGATTTCTCATCTGAGACAACCGTCTCATTGGTGGACCTTCCGAGTGAAGAGATGAAAGGTCGCATTATAGGTAGAGAGGGTAGGAATATTAGAGCACTGGAGAGCGAGACGGGTGTAGATATCATCATTGATGACACACCTGAGGCAGTGGTAATATCTTCATTTGACCCCATCAGGAGAGAGATTGCCAAGGTTGCAATTGAGCGTCTGGTTAAGGATGGTAGAATTCATCCCGCCATCATTGAAGATGTAGTTAGAAAGGTGAGGGAGGAGATAAAAGAGAGGATAGTTGAGGCGGGTGAGCAGGCGATACTTGAGGTTGGAATATCTGGGATACACCGCGAGTTGGTCAAGATATTAGGGCGATTGAACTTCAGGACCAGTTTTGGTCAGAATGCTCTTACACACTCAAAGGAGGTTGCCTATTTTGCGGGTGTTATGGCTTCAGAACTTGGTTGTGATTTTCATCTTGCTAGGAGAATGGGGCTTCTTCACGATATAGGCAAGGCGGTTGACCAGGATATAGAGGGTGACCATGCACAGATTGGGGCGGAGTTAGCGGAGAAATTTGGTGAGAAGAAAGAGGTGGTGAACGCCATCGCCTGTCATCATGAGGCAGTGGAGCCGGAAACGGTTGAGGCGGTTCTGGTCTGCGCAGCAGATGCTATTTCCGCAACAAGACCGGGTGCAAGGCATGAAACCCTACAGGTATATCTGCAAAGAATAAAGCAACTGGAGGATATTGCGTCATCATTTGATGGTGTGTCACGCTCGTATGCTATTCAGGCAGGAAGGGAACTGAGAGTAATAGTAGAGAGCGCTTTAGTGAGCGATGAAGAAGCAGAAAAGCTTGCCTATGATGTTTCAAGAAAGATAGAGAAGGAGCAGAGGTATCCAGGTAGAATAAAGGTTACTGTCATAAGGGAGACAAGAGCGATAGATTACGCGAGATAATCTCTATTAGAAGGATAGGATGAAGGTTCTGTTGCTTGGAGATATTGTTGGTAAGCCAGGCAGAAGGGTAGTTGCCAGGCACCTTTCGGGGTTGAGAAGAAAGTTGGGGGTAGATGTGGTGGTTGCCAATGTGGAGAATGCGGCTGGTGGCTTCGGTCTCACAAAGTTAATATACAATGAACTGTTAGATTATGGGATTGATGTGTTCACTAGCGGTAATCACATCTTTGATAATAAAGACATACTTGATGATATTGACGCGCTTGAAAGATTACTGCGTCCATCTAACTATCCTAAATTAGTTCCCGGTAAGGGTCTAATTAAGTATTCAAGTGAGGGGAATTCATCACTTTATGTGTTAAATCTTCAGGGCAGGGTATTTATGCCATCTACCGACTGCCCTTTTATGGAGTTTGATGAGTTGTATGAAGAAGTGAAGGGTGAGGGGGTTCCAATAATTGTTGATTTTCATGGAGAGGCGACTGCCGAGAAGCAAGCATTCAGTCATTATGCAAACGGCAGGGCTTGTGCTGTTATAGGAACCCACACGCATGTCCAGACCTCGGATGAGAGAATATTGTCTGAGGGGACTGCGTATATTACAGATGTTGGTATGTGCGGGGTATATGATTCGGTCATCGGGATGGATGTAAAGAGGTCAATAAAACATCTTGTTACACAGATGAATGTTAGGTTTACACCAGCCAAAGGTAGGGCGATACTTCAAGGGGTTGTAGTTGAGTGTGATGGTCTGAAGGCGACCTCAATTGAGAGAATAAACATGTTTGAGGATTTGTATGATAAATCTTGAGGGAAAGATAGTAGCAGAGAAGATAAATGATGATGTTAAGAAGAAGGTGGATAGCATTAAGCAAGAGCCCCATCTTAGAATAATACTCACAACCGGAGAGAAGGACGCTCTGGTATATACAAAGACACTGATAAAGCAGGCGGAGAAGGTCGGCATCAATGCTGACTATGTGGAGATTAGCTCGGGCGATGAGATGGTGTCTGCGATTGAGGATGCTCGCATCTCTACCGGTATTTCAGGTGTAATAATCCAGAGACCATATCCGGAGGGTGTTGATGTCTCGCTTGTTCAGGAACTTATCCCTCGGGAGAAGGATGTAGATGGAGTCGGTTATCTAAATATGGGTTTGCTATTCTCAGGGGTTGACGGTCTCTTCCCTGCGACTGCACTTGCGGTGATTCGCCTTCTTGAACACTATGATTATAATTTCAGGGGGAAGAGGGCGGTGGTCATCGGGAGAAGCTTGGCGGTTGGGAGACCACTATCTATGCTCTTACTTCACCGCCATGCTACTGTTACTATATGCCACTCACGAACCGAGAACCTTGCTGGGGTTGTGAGAGAGGGTGAGCTTGTTGTGGTGGCTGTTGGGAAGAAGCATCTGATAACAGAAAATATGATAGGCGTTGGTGCCTGGGTGGTTGACTGCGGCTTCAATTATGATGAGACCGGAGGTCCCTATGGTGATTGCGACTATGATGGTGTGGCAGAGATTGCAGAGGCGATAACCCCTGTTCCCGGTGGAGTAGGACCGATAACAACCGCTGTATTGCTGGAGAATGTTTTGAAGGCGCATCTTTTGGTGCAC
>QMNJ01000092.1 GCA_003647715.1 Candidatus Coatesiibacteriota bacterium | reverse complement strand
GGTTATCCCATAGAGGCATTCACCGAAATAGAAGTTAAGACATTCTTACTTGAACCCCGTGATATTCTGACCAATATGAAGGCGCGGGCTGAGGCATCTCATAAAGGCGATTATGGGAAACTGCTGGTTGTTGCGGGAAGCAGGGGACTGGTGGGAGCAGCAGTGATGACCGCCAACACGGCTGTCCGTGGAGGTGCAGGTCTTGTCAAACTTGCCCTGCCAGAGACAATTGAGACACAGGCGAGGAGCCACCTGATAGAGGTGATGACAATACCCCTCCCGGATAGAGATGGTATGCTATATGACGATTCTATTCCAGAATTGAGAAAATGGAGAGATTGGGCTGACTGTGTCGTATTCGGTCCGGGCGTTGGTGTATCGGATGGCGTCGGTGAGGTGCTCAGGGAGATATTGTCATGGAACAAGCCGACGGTCATAGATGCAGATGGAATAAACAACCTCGCCACTATGAATATAGGCAAACTTCCCGATGAGAGCATAATCACCCCCCATCCAGGCGAGATGTCCCGCCTTTTGAACAAGGGTATAGATAAGATTCAGGGCGACCGCATAAATACAGCAAGAGATTGTGCGAAGAGGTATCAAACTACAGTTGTGCTTAAGGGAAGAAACACGGTTATAACAGAGCAGGATGTAGAGTATGGCAATACTTACATCAACCCCACCGGTGGTCCATCGCTGGCAAGCGGAGGAACGGGAGATATTCTCACCGGTCTGATAGGTTCACTTATGGTTCAGGGCTATACACCGCAGGAGGCGTCTGTGAACAGCGTTTATCTACACGGACTGGCGGGGGATATAATAAGCGTGGAGAATGGCGACGAATATCTCTCTGCTACGGACCTGATTGAAGAGCTCCCCCGTGCATACGATACGGTAAAAACCCGGTATATGTGGACCGAGCCATTTGCTAACCTGATGCCATTTCCAATATGGGGTGAAGCAAGAAGAAACTATGAGGTAAAAGGAGAAACCCCGATTTAACCAACAATAATACCTTATAAATCTCTAAGTGAGGTGATAAATGACAAGAAGAAAAAGGAAGAGTGTCTTCCGCAGATTCTTGAAGGAGTATGGAATACTCAGTTCTGCTGCTGGTTTTGTTGTAGGGCTGGTTTTCAAAGACCTCATTCACTCCATTGTATTCAAGTTATTGATGCCCGTCCTTTCTACATCACTCCACCTGAAACCTTATGAAAAAATCAGTGTGAGGTTTATGGGAAAGAACCTGATGATTGGCGAGACCATCGGCTATGCCATAGACCTCTTCGTGATAGTTCTAGTGCTTTACATTATTGTGAGGATAATTATGGGAAAAGAGGAATTCCTGGAGAAATAATAAACACTAATCCCTATTCCCTTTACTGCTCTTCGTCTTCCTCTTGATTTCAATTGCTCTGGCAATTACTTCTATCTCCTTAATTGAGCGCCTGTAATAGGCAAGGCGCTTCTCTTTCTTGCTCTTATATCTACCCTTAATGCTATCTATCAAGCCAAAGTTGATATTCATCGGCTGAAAGGACCCGTCGGGAACAGTGGTAATATATCTCAGAAGCGCACCAATTGCAGTAGTAGGAGGAAAATAGGGTGGTTCTTTGCCCGATATTGCCGCCCACACCGATAGCCCCGCCACCAGCCCCATAGCAATTGACTCCACATAGCCCTCCACCCCTACCAGTTGTCCCGCAATATAGATACCATCCGTTCCCTTCACTAAAAGTGTCCTGTCAAGATGTCTGGGTGAGTTTATATATGTATTTCTGTGGGAGGAGCCCAAACGAACAAACTCCGCCTCCCTCAGAGCAGGTATCAACCTGAACACTTCCTCCTGCTCCCTGTGGTTGAGTCGGGTTTGAAATCCCACCATATTATACAACTTTCCCCTCTTATCCTCCGGTCTCAATTGAACCACCGCATAGGGCATCTTACCCGTCCTGGGGTCTTTAAGACCCACCGGCTTCATAGGTCCAAACCTCAATGCATCCTCTCCCCTCGCTGCGAGCTCCTCAATAGGCAGACACCCCTCAAAGAACTTATCATCCTCAAACTCCCATTTCGGGAAGGGATGAGACCTCAATAAAGCATTATAGAAATTATCATACTCTTCCTTATTCAAAGGGCAGTTGATATAATAGCCCTCACCTTTATCATATCTGGACGCCTTGAAAACCTTCTTCATATCTATTGATTCAGCAGTGACGGTTGGTGATATAGCATCATAGAAATAGAGATGCTTTGAACCAAGCAAATCCCTCAATTGAGTAGATAGACGCTCCGAGGTCAGAGGTCCAGAAGCAATTATAATTGGTCTGTGAGAATCAATATCAGTAAACTCCTCCCGCACTACCTTTATATTTCTGTTCTCGCTTATCTCCCTCGTCACTATACGGGAGAATCTCTTCCTATCAACTGCAAGAGCGGTTCCCGCTGGTATAGACGATTTGCCTGCTATAGATATTAGAAGAGAACCAAGTGCATTAAGTTCTGCCTTCAGCATCCCCGGTGCAGTTGTTTGGTCTCTGGATTTCAAAGAGTTTGAACACACCAGTTCAGCAAGGTCTCCAGTTGTATGAGCCGGAGTCATCATCTCCGGTCTCATCTCATACAATTTTACTTTTATGCCCCTCTTCGCCAACTGCCAAGATGCCTCACACCCGGCTAAACCACCACCCGCTATATAGACCTCATCACTCGCCATTATATTCTGTCTCGTAACCGCACCCCTCAGTTACACACACCAACCTCTTATTGCTCCCCCTACCCTTTACTACTAAAAACTTCGCGCCACACTTGGGGCACTCCGCCTTGACCGGTTTCTGCCAAAGTGCATAATCACAATCAGGGTAGTTGGAACAGCCGTAGAAGGTCCTCCTCTTTTTGGTCTTCTTCTCCACCAGCGTTCCATCACAGCCCTCCCTGGGGCACTTCACCCCTGTGTCATAGTAGATGCTCTTGGTAAACTTACATTCGGGATAGCGCGAACAGGCAAGAAATATCCCGAACCTACCACCTTTGACAACCATCTGCGCACCACACTCATCACACCTCTCATCCTTATACAACTCCTCCAGAAGGACAATCTTACCGTTCTCTTCCTTAAATGGCTTCTGGTTCTTGCAGTTGGGATAGGCAGAACACCCGAGAAACCTCCCACCCTTACCATACTTTATCATCATCGGGCTACCGCATTTGTCACACTTTATATAATCCACTATGACCTCTTTCTCTTTCTTAATCTTCTCCATTCGTTTCTCAGCACCCTTGAGATACCTGTTTAATTCGTTGTTGAACTTGGAGAGAACATCTCGCCAGTTCTCCTTCCCCTCCTCTATCAGGTCCAGTTCCTCTTCCATCCTGGCTGTGTATTTCACCTTGAAAATGTCCTTGAATGAACCAACAAGCATATCTGCGACCAACTCCCCCGTGTCGGTGGGTATCAGTGTCCTACCCTCCTGCGTGACATACTTGCGGTTAAGAAGAACAGAGATGGTAGGTGCATAGGTGCTGGGGCGTCCAATACCAACCTCCTGCATCTTCCTTACCAAACTCGCCTCTGTATATCTTGGAGGTGGCTGAGTTGAATGCTGTTTCGCTTCAATCTTCTTGAGTGCTACTATGTCGCCCTCTTTCATATCCGGCAACTCCCTCTCCTCGCTTCGTGTCTCTGGCATCACCTTGAAGAAGCCATCAAAGATAATCTTTGCACCAGTCGCTTTGAACAGCCCATCACCCGCCTCAATCTCCACTGTAAGTCGCTTGACCTGTGCAGGCGCCATCTGCACCGCCACAGTCCTTGACCATATCAACTTATACAAATTGTATTCGTCCCTGCTGATATATTTCTTTATACTGTCTGGAGTCCTGTTAACAGATGTAGGTCTTATCGCCTCATGCGCATCCTGCGCCTCCCTCCCCGCTCTGTATCTCCTCACCTCTTTATGAAGATACTTCTCGCCATATTCATTATCAATATACCACCTGATATTAGAAATCGCCTCCTCCGCAATCCTCGGTGAATCGGTTCTCATATAGGTAATTAGACCCACTACCTCGCCACCACCGATGTCTTTGCCCTCATACAGGCGCTGAGCAACCGACATCGTCTTCCTGGAAGAAAAACCGAGAATATTGTTAGCCGCCTGCTGAAGTGTGCTCGTGATGAAGGGGCGGGGCGGATTCCTCTTCTCGGTTCTCACCTTTACACTCTTGACCTTAAACTCCTGCTTCTTTATAGAATTAATTATTTCATCCGCCTCTTCCTTTGAGCCAATAACCTTTACTTTCTTATCATTGGGCGAGCCAATCTTTTCACCCATATACTTAAATAGGTCTGCACCAAACACCTCACTGTCCTTAGACAGTTCGGCGGAAATTGAAAAGTAGGGCACCGGGACGAACTTCCTTATCTCCTTCTCACGGTCGCAGATAATCTTCAAGGCGACTGTCTGAACCCTTCCCGCAGAAAGCCCATACCTGGTCTGGACCCACAGTATAGGACTTATCTGGTATCCCACAAGACGGTCAAGAATCCTCCTCGCTTTCTGCGCCTCCACCAGTTCTATATTTATGTCACGCGGATTCTCAATCGCCTCCAGAACCGCTTTCTTTGTTATCTCGTTGAAGGTTATCCTCTTTAGATTCTTCACATCACCTAACGCCTTGCCTATATACTCCTTCAGAAACCAACTTATCGCCTCACCCTCCCTGTCGGGGTCACAGGCGAGATAGACATCACCCGCCTTCTTCCATAGTTCCCTTATCTCATCAATAACCTCTGACTTCTCCTTTATAAACTCATATTGTGGTTCAAAACCATTCTCCACATCCACCGCTAGACCACTGGAAGGTAAATCAACCAGATGCCCCTGACAGGAAGCAACGGTGTATCCAGACCCAAGAATCTTGCTTATGGTTCTGACCTTTGCCCTTGACTCAACGATTACAAGTGGTTTCTTCTTATCTGCCATCTATCACATCACCTCTCAATGTCTTGCCCTCATATACATTAAACCACCCGTCTGTATAATAAAACCTGAGAGTTCCATTTCAAGCAGAGCCGAGGAGATAATTGAAGAGCTTAAGCCCGTCTCTCTTATTATATCATCTATATGCATCGGTTCATCTACCTTCAACAGATTGAATATCTTCAACCCATTCTCATCCAATGATGTCGGTATCTTCTCCTCCCTATCAACCTCACCTTGCCTCTCAAGACCCAGGCACTCTAAAACATCATCCGCATCCTCCACCAGATACGCACCCTCCTTTATAAGCATATGGGTGCCTCCGCTCTTCCCACCCATAACAGAGCCGGGAAGTGCCATAACCTCCCTTCCCTGATTGAGGGCGTGATTTGCGGTTATCAAAGCGCCACTACCGACGGGCGCCTCGGTTACTACCACTCCCAGCGAGAGACCCGATATTACCCGATTTCTCCTGGGGAAGTGCCCCCGCTCTGGCTTCGCATATACTGGAAACTCGCTGATTACGGCGCCGTTCTCAACTATTCTCTCCACAATCACCCTGTTTTCCGCAGGGTAGATGTTGGCGATACCACTACCGAGAACAGCCACCGTCTGACCGCCCTCAAGGGCGCCCTTATGCGCCTCGGTGTCAATTCCCCTTGCAAGACCGCTCACCACGACGAGACCCGACTCTGCCACACCTCTGGCTATCTCCCTGGTCATAGTCCGACCATAAACAGTGGGAGTGCGTGTCCCCACTATCGCTACCATCCGCTGATTTAAGTCAATATCGCCCATAATATACAGAATCGGCGGAGGGTGGGCAATATTCTTCAAGAGTTCAGGGTACTCGTCATCAAGAAAGCAGATAATATCACCACCCAGTTTCTCCACCTGCTTCAATTCACCCTCCACCTTCACCTTCTCGCGCTCACTTACAATCTTCTCTGCTGTTGTTTTATCAATGTTCACAACCGAAGATAACTCCCTCACGCCCGCCTTCAGGGCTTCACCGGGGGAGCCAAAGTGTGTGATAAGGTTTAAAAACCTTATAGGTCCAACACCAGGAAGCAGATGTAATCTAATCCAATCCTCAACATCTTTCCGCATATTTAAACTTAATTTTAATATAAACCATCTAACTTATGCAATATGCATTCATAATCTC
>QMNJ01000091.1 GCA_003647715.1 Candidatus Coatesiibacteriota bacterium | reverse complement strand
TCTCTCTGTCGTAATCCAATTCCAGAATAAACTTATAAAGAAGAGTGTAATAAAGCATTGAGTTTCAAGTCCTGAACTAATGAAGATAAAAAACCTCATATCAACTGCTAATAGAAATATTCCAAACAGCGCAATATATCTAGGAATGTTTTCCTGAGTATTACCCGGTGACAGTTCTTCAAGATTTTTCCAAAGTGCCTTCCAAAAAACCACAAGAAGCATAACATAAAGTATCGCAGAAAAAATTGTAGAAAAATACAGAGGATTCGCCCCAAAGTAAATTGCAACTCCGTTGAGTATAACCCAAAAGAAATTACTATACCCCTCTACTCTTTCACCAATATTATATACCAAACCATTTCCTTCAGCAAAGTTCCTCGCATATCTAAAACTTATATAAGCATCATCAATTGGAAAATCCCAAGTAGCATAGAAATAAAAGATTATCAAAAGCAATGAGATTATTAAAATAAACCTTGAGAGTATCTTATCGTCTTTTATAAAACCTTTCTCACCCATATATAATTATTATATCACAAATTGTATATCTGTTATTAAATTTAATCATTAAATTAAATGACTGATTTAAACTCTCCACAAAAGCCAATAATTAACATATCAGTGTATGCAAATATGTTTGACTAAAACAGCTGATGTTGATAAAATCCAAAGTTAAATCTGTGACTGGAGGTTTTATATATGGAGATGGATGTTAAAAAGAACCCAGGACTATTGAAACTTGAACTCTACTGCAAGGGCATGAGAATAGACCCCTCATGCAACCTCAAGGAGGATGCAGCACCTATCCTGAGAACCAGAGGAGGGCTGGGAAGCGGTCTTGAGGCAATCCTGCCCGATAACCTCTACACCAACATACCTGTGGTTGAGAAGTTTGCCTTCAAATCTCCATATATTCTGAAGAAGACCAATGGTAGATATTGCATATATAGAGATGATGAATTAATAACTCCCATCAAGCTACTCAAAAATCCGAGGTTCTACAAGCAGAAGACCTCATCAGGCAAACTTATGGGGAGAATCGGTGTAATGCAGGGCACCTACATCGGCATCTACCCCACCGAGGTCTGCGGATTCTGGAAGATGAATAAGAACTGCAAGTTCTGCTCGGTCGGTCTCAATGTGGGCGTATCAGAAGAGGAGGAAAAGTATGCACAAGATGTAGTGGAGACGGTAAAAGCAGCAAGGAAGGAGATGGGAATAACCTTCGTCCACTTCAATACGGGTTATTACGAAGGTAAGGAACTTGATATCCTGGAGCCATATATCAAAACGGTAAAAAAGGAGACCGGACTTCTCGTAGGTGTCCAGTGCCCTCCGGTGCCTGACCTCAAGAAATATGACCATCTCAAAGAACTGGGTGTTGACCATGTCTCTTTCTGCATTGAACTATATAATCCAGAGCGGTTCAAGGAGGTCTGCCCTGGCAAATACGAGCATCTTGGTCAGAAGATGTATCTTGACACCATAGAATACTGCTCCAGATTGTTTGGGAAGGGCAAGGTATCAGGAGAGATAATAGCAGGGCTTGAACCGCCCGAGGACTCAATAAAAGCCATTGAACACTTTGCTAATGTAGGCGCCTTCGCCACCGTCTGTGTATTCAGACCCACCATTGGAACCGCACTGGAGAACTACCCACCACCAAATGTAGAGGATATGATACCCGTCTTCAGAAGGATGTATGAGGTCTGCCTGGAGAAGAATATCCCCGTAGGTATTGCACCAAAAATAAGAGTGAGCTTGGTTCTCTTACCATTTGAGGGGATATACTTCCTGGAGGACAAAAAGAAGTGGTGGCACAAGATAGCCCTGATGAATCTGATGAAGGCATTCTACAGAACCTACTTCTACACAAAACTTGCCTTCAGATGGTAGTGATGTAAACAATACCAGTTCAATCTTTGTTTACTCCAAGGACGATAATTATGTCAGACGAAGAGAATATTGAAGATAAAGAAGAGCAGAAGGGAATAATCACAAGGTTAATTGAGTATTCTAAGGGCATCCCCACCTCATCTGTCGTCATCTACATAATCGCATCTACCCCGCTCGGCTTTTCTCTGGGTATTAAAATTGGAATTGACCTCCTTCTACCAATAATAAATGCCCTCCTCATCTACCCGGTCTATCTTTTATACATTATTAGGCAGAGATATAAGACCGCGGTTGCTATGGTAATTTTCTGGGCTGTCATACTGTCCGCCTTCACCATCCTCTATACATATCAGGAGCCCAGTGTGGCAAAGAAGATAATCATAAGAGGAGGCACCTACACAGAGGAGATGTGGGAGTGGCTTGAGACGGGAAAAGGCATAGAGGGCGATATCACGCGATTCTTTCCACAACACATCATTCACCTCTCCCTATTCATAATGCTTACACTTGCCATGGGTGGCTTCGGCGGTCTGGTTAGCGGTAGCATACTTCTGAACTATATGAACTACTATGTTGGTTGTCTGGCACTGACCTCAACAAACCCCGGAGTTATCTCTCTAATCGGATGGCCCATCTGGGCAGAGATAAGAGTGGTGGGATACATTATCCTGTCAATCTTCTTCGCCACCCCCCTTATATTCAAGATAAGCAATAAAAGGTGGAAATATAATAGATTTTCTAACTATCTTTATTCAGGTTTGGCTTTGATAATTGCAGATATTATTTTAAAATACCTTCTGGCTCCTATATGGAGAGGTTTTATAGTAAAATATATTCCCTAAAAGGTGGTTGAGTAATGTCAATGATAACGAAGGATATGAAGATTCAGGAGATTATAAGTAAATACCCATACACCGTTGAGGTATTCTTCCGGCACGGTCTGATGTGCATCGGCTGTGTCGTGGCGCAGTTTGAGAGCTTAGAGGAGGGTGCAATTGCCCATGGAATAAACACTGATGCCCTGCTCAAAGACCTCAATCAAGCGGTAAGGGAACAAGAAGCACTTAAGAAAGAAGAAGAGAAAACAAAGGAAAAGCAGTAATGTCTTGCAGTGCTTTCAGAGCGGCGAAATCTACATCCTATAGAATCCTTATTATGCTCACTCTATTGATATGCTTTGGGAGTGCCTACTCCACTGACTTCCTCATCTGGGATAATGATACAGGTGGAACATTCACTGACCCCGAGGACACTGATAACACCATAGGCAGTGAATACTGGATAGAAAATACGCTGACCGCTCTGGGATACACAGTGGATACCACGACCTCCCTACCAGATGACCTATCCCAATATATGGCAATATTCGCACTCTTTGGCTTCTACCCCTACAACGGCACCCTTGATGCAGGTGATGAAGAGGCGCTAATCACCTACCTGCAGAACGGTGGCGCATTATACATAGAGGGTTGTGATTTCGCCTTTGCATACGGCTCAACTGAACTCTTCTCATACACAGGTACAAAATTTGAAAACGATGGGAGATACTACACTGAAGGCAATGTTAACTTTGCTAATGGGGTGAATGGCACCATGCTTGAAGGCATCTCTATGCAGTATTACGCCTATCAGACAGAACTACCCGACAACTATGTGGACGAGATATCCGCAGAAACGGGCACACTTGCGATGGTATCGCTAAGGGCAGGTGTTCAATCAAACGGCAGGGTAATATTGAACCGAATCCCGTATAGGATAATCTACTCCAGTTTCATATTCAGCGCCCTGAAGGATGGCGAGGGCGGAAACACAAAAGAGAACCTGATGAATAAGTATCTAACCTATCTGACTCAGAGCGGTGAATACATTGAAAGCAGTTCAATAGGAGTTATAAGGTCTTTGTTCAGATAGATATGAATAAGATATACACCACAATCCTGATATCTGCTCTAACTATAATACCTATTCTCACATATGCTGATACGAGGTGGAGCGAAGGTGATGGCGAGCATACCTCAAAGCCCCATGTAGAATACGAGACCGGAACCAACATCCTTCTTGTGAGTGACCAGACGGATGGTGTTGACAATCCCGAATACTTTGACGCCTACTATATATCAGCACTTGACTGGCATAATGTCAACTATACCTACTGGGACCACGATACCTACGGCTCACCACAACTTGAAGACCTTGAACCCTACGGTCTGATTATCTGGTTCACCGGCAACTCCGGGCAATACTCCTCCGATATACCCTACTACGGTCATATAACCCTTACACTTGAGGAGGAACAGACATTGTTTTCATACCTCACCACTCTGGAGGGTGACAGGGGTGTATTGTTATCCGGAATGTGGGTTGCCTGGAACTGCGTGGCGGATGCCAGCACACAGTCGCAGACCTATAGCCCGCTCTTCTCCCACCTTCTATCTCTTGACTACCCACAGGATAACTTCACCGACTGGATTGAGGTTGACGACGACTGGACGCTTGACTCCGAACAATCATCTCCAATCTATAAGGCAGACACCATCACCATTGACTGGAAGTCATCACAGAACTACCCCGATATGCTTGAGAGCATGGTGGATGGCGGTGATGCTAAATGGTATGATGGAGGTGAATACCACCACTATGCCTGCATACACAATGAGGGCGAGAAACTGATGGGTGGTAAGTATCGCATAGCCCTTATGTCCTGCCCCTTTGAGGCGATAGGCACAAGCGAAGAGCGCTTTACCGTGATGGGTGACATACTGGACTGGTATAAGATACCATCTGTATCAATAGAAACCGAAAGCATAGGAACAATCAAGACGATATTCAGATAATTCTTATCTATCCCCTTTACACTTTGTAAAAATATGATATATTTATATTGTTAAATTAATTTTGCAATTAAGCAAGTAAGGAGAAAATTATGGCAAATTCTGAGGTAATTGAACTGATATCCAAGTTGATTGAGCTTGTAATCACAAATAACGGGAATAACCATAATCATACCAATCAGGGAAATAATTCCGGTAAAATCAATGGGAATCTGGAGCCACTGCCGAAGGACGTCATCACCCATCTTATGGATTATTTCGTGAAAACCAAGCGGATTGAGCCAGCAGAGGCATATAATCTGGTGAGAATGGAATGGTCCAATGTGCGGTCATATATCTCCATGGCGATTGTATTGCTAGACAGGATGGTGAATAAAGGCAAGATAGACACCACCGTCGCCTTCAATGCTTTGAAGGAACTGGTGGACTATGAGTTCCAGGGCGAACTGACCTACGACAACTTTATCAACATACTGATAAAGACCAGGATGATAAAGAGCAAGGATGCTGCTCTCATATACTACGACGAATCCCGCCTGGAGAACAATATATAAAATTGTGGGTATTAAATAACCTCATTTAAGAAGAAAAATCAGCAATCTCAATAACAATGTATAACAGTATAATCATATACTATCCAAACCCCAAAAGAAGATGTATATATAAAAAATAGTATGTCTTTACAAAAAAGAGGGGGTTAAACCGCCCCCTCCTTTACCTCACGGAGTAAGTCCCTCCTCTACTTAAACAATGCCTTCACCGCTCCCACCGAAGATGATTCAACAACATTTGTTGGATTATATTCCACAATAAGCAATACCGATTGATATGCTGACTCCTTCATATACGGATAGCAACGGGGAGTATTCCCCGACTCTGGATACTTCCTCAATATTAAACCATAGTTTTCGTCTGGATTGTCTATCCAGTTTTGAATGATGTCAATCGCTGCATTGGTGCAATCGTGCTCTACAGGACCATTGTCCGGGTCCCACTCGATATCAAGCAACCTTCCATCTTCAGTATCATCGTGGTTGGGTTGATTGTTCCATGTTACCTCATCCTCTTCCCAGTCACCAAGCAACTTACAAGCCCACATATCTCCACTACCAGCATTATTCTGCATACACTGCCAGCTCATTCTCGCCCCAGTTACTTCTCCTTCTATCCCGGTGAGGTCATACTTGATGAGTGTTCTCTGACCACCATTGTAATAACCCCAGTAGCCATAATACTCAGACCCATAGTTTTCGTCTCCATGCAATTCAAATACAGGGGCATCTGCTATTGGCTCTAACTCTGCTTCCTCAGCAACAGCATAAAGCGGTAATAAAGCAATGACCAATGGAATAACCATAATTAGATTCTTCATTTTTTAACCTCCTCTCTATTACTTAATTTTACAATAAAAATATCAAAAAAATAAAAAAAATAAAAAATAAAAAACTTATGCTCACACATCACTAATAGAT
>QMNJ01000090.1 GCA_003647715.1 Candidatus Coatesiibacteriota bacterium | reverse complement strand
TTAAGAATCTTCATCTCCTTAACCCCCAGTATTTTGAAATCTGCACTATAAGACCTATTGAACCCATAACCATAAGCGATATAGCAAGTATCAATAGTCCATTGGTTGCAGTAGGACTTCCCTTTCTGCATAGGATGATATATCCCCATAGAATTAACAGACCTGCAACCATAAACGAGGCAAAGAATATTATTCCTAATCTCAAGGTGCCTCTCTGAATCTCTGTTTTATAATAGGTGCTCTTCTTGAAAGATTCACTCTGATATAGTTTTGTTTGTTCCTTAATTATGCTTCTCCAAATCCACCATATCGCTAAGGCACCTCCCACTATAGCAACAATCCAATATAGATTCTGCATAGGTAAATATTACCAACTAAGATGAACCTTTTCAATAGTGCTCGTATTGTTGGTGAAAGGTCGCCTTATTGATAGCCATTATATTAGATGATAAGATTTAGGTATTGTGCTTGACAGATTTTTATTAAGTAAACTCATAGATGAAATAAAGACAACCTATGGGGGGAAGACCATAAAGTCGGTGTGTTATGACCAATACAATATGCTGATAAGGTTCTATGACGAGGTGCCTTCATTGGTTGTATCTTCTCATCCAGAATTCTACGGTATATCGCAATATTCGGGCGATGATGTCCCCGGAGTTTCGGGCAGATGGCAGAATTTGGAGTTAGCAGATATTCAGATTGAAGGACTTCAGTTGGTAGATATAACTTGCAGTAGGGTGGATAGGATTGCATACTTCAGAACCGATGGGGATGTTGATGTAGTTTCATGCTTCTTTGGAAAGCAATCCAATATTATGATAACAAAGGGCGGTCTGATTATGTGGTCTATACCAAGGAAGATAAGGTATGGAGTGAAGTTTGTTGAACCGCAAAGAATAGTGCTTCCCAGCATCCTTGAATTTGGTGCGGATAGAATACATAAACTCATATCTGAGAGCGAGCAAAAACCTGTGTATAGGACCTTAAGTGCAAAAGTTGCAGACATATCACCCGAGACCGCAAGGTTTGCCCTTGAATGTATCGGTAAAGACCCTTACATAAAAGGTGTTGAACTTACCGATTGGGAGATAGAAGCTCTCTCAAATATACTTTTCAGTTATGTAAGAGAATATAATAATGGTGCGAGTAAGTTGTGGGTCATCAGGGGGTCTGTCACAAAGAGACCATATATTACCCCCCTCCAACCATCAGATAATGTCAGTCAGATTGAATGTATTGAGCAATCACCAATGAAGGCATTACTTAGATATCATATTGCCTTGAAGGGGTTCTTGGACAGAGCGGCGATTGAGAAGAGAGCGCAACATAAAGTTGAAGCAAGAAGAAGAGCGATTGAAAGGCAGATTGCGAGAATTCAAAAGGACCTTGATGAAGCAAGGGAACATAAACTTATGAGATTAAAGGGTGATGTAATAATGTCAAATATGCATAAGATTAGAAAGGGAGAGAGGGTATTTAAGACCGTTAATCCAGCGAATGGAAGTGAGATTGTGGTTGAACTGAGCCCGAAACTGACGCCCTATGAGAATGCGGTGGAATACTACAATAGAGCGAAGAAACTTGAGAAGGCGTTGAAGAAGATACCCACCGAGATGAATAGATTGATAATGGAATTGGAGAACCTACCTTCAATATCTGATATTAGGTCTTTCTCCACTTCTGAGTTAGAGGAGATAGTGGGTCTAAAGAGAGAGGGAGAAAGTGCCCCCAGAAAGAAGACACCGGGCGTGCACATATTGAAAATAGCCCTTGACTCTGGGGCTACGGTCTTTATCGGTCGGGATGCAAGGTCAAATGATTATCTCACCTTCAGAGTTGCAAAGGGGAATGATATCTGGTTTCATGCTGAGGGTAGAAGGGGAAGCCATGCAGTATTAAGAACGAGAGAGGGAAGAGAATACACAAGGGAGGAGATGATGACCACCGCTAAATTGGCGGCATACTTCAGCAAGGGCAGGCAGGACTCAAAGGTAGAGGTTACATATACCAGAGTGAAGTATGTGAGGAAAACCAAAGTTGAGGGTAAGGTGGTATTTTCGCACAACAAGTCACTGATGGTGAAACCAGCATCAATAGATGAACTGGGTTTGAAAGCAGAGTTGGTATGAATTGACTTGTAAAAGCATTTTTTAGTTGATATATTGAATGATTATTGCTGAAAGGAGTATGTTATGGAGAAGAGGGATGTATTAAATATCTTGCACAAGCATATTCTAATGGATGGTTTCGCTGACCTGATAGTTGACCTTGAGAGGAGTGAGGGAGGATACATTGTGGATGCGATAACTGGAAAGAGATATGTTGACTTCTTCAGTTATTTTGCATCCTGCCCTGTCGGCTATAATCATCCAAAGATGCACGATAGTGAATTTAAGGAGAAACTACTGCTCTCCGCCATCCATAAACCTTCTAATTCAGATTTCTATACATATTCATATGCGGAGTTCGTTGAGGCGATGGAAAGATATGCTCAACCCGATGGTATGCCATATATGTTCTTCATAGACGGTGGTGCACTTGCGGTTGAGAATGCATTAAAGACCGCTTTTGATTTTAAGACCAAGAGAAATATAGAGAAGGGCATATGGAGTGGGAGCTGGGAGGAAATAGACAAAAGACACTCCAACGACCTCAAGGTGATATGTTTTGATGAGGGTTTCCACGGTAGGTCCGGCTACACAATTTCTATAACGCGCTCTGCTGATATCAGGAAGACCGCCTTCTTTCCAAAGTTCAACTGGTATAGGGTTAAGAACCCGAAGATACATTTTCCGCTTACAGATGAGGAGGTTGAGCGCGTTGCAAGGGAAGAGAATGAGGCAATTTCTGATATAAAGAAGATTATTAATGAGGAAAAAGATAGGATAGCAGCAATTATAATAGAACCTATTCAGGGTGAGGGGGGAGACAATCATTTTAGAGGGGAATTTTTCAAGCAATTGAGGGAGATTACAAAAGAAGAGGATATATTTCTTATATACGATGAGATACAGACAGGTATGGGGATGACAGGAGAGATGTGGGGATATCAGAACTTTGGCGAGGATGTTCGACCTGACATAATTACCTTTGGGAAGAAATTTCAGGTGGCGGGTATTATTGTCTCTGAGAAGGTTGAGGCGATTGACTACCATGTATTCTCGGATAAGGTTGATGAGAAACTGGGTTTTGCACCCGGTGTGAGCCGTCTTAACTCAACATTCGGGGGGAATCTGACCGATATGGTTAGAGCAACACAATACCTGAAAATCATTGATGAAGAGGAGTTGATAGAGAAATCCAGAGAGATGGGTGAATACATGTTAGACAGATTGATTGATATTGGCAAGAGATATAGGGACTATGTAGATAACATCAGGGGGAGGGGACTTATGATTGCATTTGACTTGAAGACCGTAGATATGAGAGATAAGTTATTTAACTGTACTATAAAGAATGGACTTCTACTTCTGAAATGCGGTGAGAAGAGCATCAGGTTCAGACCCCATCTTGATATAACCAAGGAGATAGCAGATGAGGGGCTTGATATACTTGATAGGAGTATGAAGGAGACCCTGTTGTAATAAATCCAACGGTATTTAAGGAGGTGAACTGATGGTTGTGTTTAGGGATGATTTTGAGATTTCTACCAAGGGTCATACAGATATTATTGACATTTCAGGGAAGGTAAATGAGATAGTAAAGAAGTCGGGAGTTAAGGAAGGAATTCTGAATGTATTTGTAGCACATTCAACAGCAGGTATTACCACAGTAGAATACGAGCCGGGGTTGATAAAGGACCTTAAGGAGGCGATGGAAAGGGTGGCACCAACAGGCATTACCTATCACCATGACAGTGCATGGGGTGATGGCAATGGTTATGCTCACATTCGCTCATCAATTGTGGGTGCAGGTTTCTCCTGTCCGGTCTCTGGTGGTTCACCTATTACTGGAACCTGGCAGCAGATAGTTCTTCTTGATTTTGATAACAGGGCAAGAAACCGAAAGGTGATTGTAACAGTTGTAGGTGAGTAGTGGATATTTATAAATAGAAGGAGGTTGTTGTGAAGGAGATTATTGAGTGTGTGCCAAATTTTAGTGAGGGTAGGGATAAGGAGAAGATTGACTATATCATTGGTGCTTTTGACGGGGTGAAAAACCTGGTTCTACTTGACCATAGTTCTGACCCTGACCATAATAGAACAGTGGTTACACTGGTAGGTGATAGGGAGGGTCTTAGAAATGGTATAAAGAACCTCTTTGAGCGTGCTGTTGAGAAGATAGACCTCAACAAGCATAAGGGTGAGCATCCAAGGATGGGCGCAGTTGATGTGGTTCCATTCGTCCCCATTAGAAACATTGACGAAGAGGGCTGTGTAGAGTTTTCCAAAGAGATTGGTAAGATGGTGGCGGACACATTCAATATTCCCGTCTATCTGTATGAAAGCTCTGCCACATCGCCAGAAAGGCAGAACCTTGCTAAGATTAGAAAGGGGCAGTTTGAGGGCTTCTTTGAAAAGATAAAGCAGAAGGAATGGAAGCCCGACTTTGGACCCACAGAGGTGCATAAGACAGCAGGTGTGGTAGCAATAGGAGCAAGACCGTTCCTTATTGCTTTCAATGTGAACCTGAACACAAGTGATGTAACAATAGCCGAGAGAATTGCAAAGGCGATAAGGTTCATTGGTGGAGGATTAAGGTATGTTAAGGCGATGGGCTTTGCGCTGGAGGATAGAGGTATAACGCAGGTTTCTATGAATTTAACCAACTTTGAGAAAACACCGGTCTTCAGGGTAGTAGAACTCATCAGGGCAGAAGCGAGGAGATATGGCGTAAATATCATTGGTTGCGAAGTTGTCGGTCTGATACCTGCAAAGGCACTCTATGATGTTGCGGAATTCTATCTTGGGTTGGAGAACTTCAGTCATAGCCAGATACTTGAGGTGCGGTTGGAAGAGAAAATGACCGGCGATTAGGGGTAGAATAGTCAAATGCCTGATACACTAATAACCAATATAGGTGAACTGGTATATTTCTCGCCTTCAGGCGAGAAACTCATAAGGGAGAAAAACTGTGCACTGTATGTTGTTGACGGTCTGATAAGGTCGTTCGGAAGCCAAGATGAGGTGCTATCCAATGTTTCGGGAAATCCGAAGGAGATTGATGCAAGGGGCTGTTTAGTAACGCCCTCCTTTGTTGACTGTCATACCCACCTGGTATTCGCTGGAAAGCGTGCTTATGAGTTCAGGAGACGCATTGAGGGAGAATCATATCTTGAGATTGCAGAGAGAGGTGGAGGTATTCTATCCACTGTGAGGTCAACCAGAGAGGCGAGTGAGGAGCAACTGGTAGAGATTGCGAGGAGGCGCCTTGATGGTATGCTGAGGTGTGGAACAAGCGTTGTTGAGGCGAAGAGCGGGTATGGTCTAACTACCGAAGACGAACTCAAGATGCTTTCAGCGACAGAGAAAGCGGGAAGAGACCATCCCATTGAGATAATACCCACATTTCTCGGTGCGCATGCCATTCCGCAGGAGTATAAAGAAGACAGAGAGGGCTATGTTGACCTGATATGCGATGAGATGCTCCCTGCTGTTAAGGAGCAGGGCATTGCAAAATACTGCGATGTCTTCTGTGATAAGGGCGCCTTCACAGTGAATGAGATGGAGAGAATTTTCACAAGAGCAAAGGAACTTGGCTTTGAGTTGAGAGCACACCTCAATGAATTTGAGAACCTTGACGGGGTGAGGGTGGCGTGTGAGCTTGGGGCTGTATCCGTTGACCATCTCACGAAGAGCGACAGAGATGATGCAGAGGCAATAAAGGATGCTGATTGTGTCGCCGTATTACTTCCGGGGACGACATTCTTTCTGGGTGAGAGTGAATACGCAGATTATAGGATGTTTAAGGGTGAGGGCAGTAGAGTTGCGGTAGCAAGCGATTTCAATCCTGGCAGTTCTATGTGTTATTGTCTGCAGTCGGTTGCGATAATATGTGCGGTGTATCTGGGGATGACGCCGGAGGAGATATTAAGGGCGATGACCATTGAGCCGGCATACTCGCTTGGTATGGCGGATGAGTTCCTGTGGAGAGAGGGTGTTCCTGCACGAGTGAACATTTATGATGTAGAAACCCTTGAGGAGTTAATATACCCCTGGGGCGTCAATCATGTAAGGGGAGTGGTGGTGGGTGATGGATACTTTAGTTAAATATGATTAGAGTTATTAATTTAAGGTTGACTAATTTATAAAAAATTTTCTATTAAAGCAAACCTATTTCCATTTCTATTTCAACCCATCTA
>QMNJ01000089.1 GCA_003647715.1 Candidatus Coatesiibacteriota bacterium | reverse complement strand
GTGGGCGGTAATATAAGCATATCAGAGAATAGTATTAAAAGGGCGCCTATTGTTGAGATGCTTGACTTGAGCCAGACACCAATAATAGCAGTGAGAACGCCTGCTGATGCTATACCCAGGATAAGGGGGGTATCCTTTCGGGTGATGATATGTGCCTCCAGGGCAATTAATCCGATGACCAGTATCCACAGCCCTGTATGGGTTTTGAAGGGGAGGAAAATTGTGAATAGAAGGAGAGTAAAGAAGTATGCGGGTATGAGCTCAGCATTCACTCCTTTGTATGCACCATCCGGCTTTATTGATTTGTTGGATATTATAAATGGTATAGATATGAATATTATAAGAGCGAGGGTTGATAGGGCAGATAGCGTTGATATTAGGGGTAGTGAACGCAGGTCAAGCCAGGAGAATAGGAAGGGCAGTAATAAGACAATAGATGCTATGATGAGCCAGTTTGCATAGCGTGTGAGTTTTGCTTCTGGGGTAGTTGTGTTAATAGTAAATGAAACGGTAAGGACAGCAGGTATGAGGGCGATTATTGATGGTTTCAAGATGGCGATAGCTGATATGCCCATTAGAATCAGAATAGCAGAGTGAGACCTTGATGGTGTGGTGTTTCTTTCAGCGCCCCTGATAAGCGCAGAGACCATGGTTACCGCAACCACTGTGGTGAAGACCAGAACTGTGAGTGATGGCAGGTCAGGTCCTTTATATGCAGTTTTAAGATAAAATAGTAATAAGGCGAAGACGACTGCGATGGTTGAAGCAATTAGCAGGGTGATGATGTTAAGAATTGTTCTTCTCTTATAGATAATAAGACCCAGAAGACCAATGAGAATTGAAAGGATGGAAAGTATGTAGATAGTTATCTGCATGGTTTTTCACTCATCCTGACTGTTCTTATATTCTGGCAATATTGATTTAAATATAGAAGTTAAAACATAAATGAAGTATATAAATGGCTTTTCAATGATGAGGATTAGATAGTTAAGTAAGTCCATAAATACAAATGCCATTACACGAATAACTGAATAAACAATATTGTATAGGTCAAAGTATTCTGCCTCCCGCATTGATAACAGGGGACTAACAAAGGGGGCTCTGGTTATGAAATGCTCGCCATCTCTCAGCGATTTAATGTCTCTCACTGAGACAATGACGAGTATGATGCCTGCTACTGCCCCAATGAGAGGTATCAATAGGTGCCCTGATAGATTGAATATGGGGATGAACTCGGATGTGGGGTAGATGTATATATGCCCGCCGTAGAAATAACCTGATGAGATGTATCGGGTGAAGATGGAAATAAGATAGACAAGTGGTATAACGAAAACCGCCAAAACCGACGAGACCGTAGATTTCTCCTCTCCGTCTGTTTGTTTGAAGGTGAATAATCTGAATATCCCGAGGATTAGGATTATCTGAGTTAGGGTGAGTATAATATAGGTTATAGTAGTTAAGACGGTATTTGATAACCTAATGCCATAGTATATCATTGAGAGACCTCTGAATGCACCAATGGGGACTACTAATGAAAGGGGGATGGCAGAGAGGACAAGCATCACCTTTGCTGACCTACCTTTGCAGTGGAGGAATATGTGCATGAGTAGTAGCGCAACTGCGCCCGTGATGACTATTATTTCGGCTCCTCTTATGGTTGCTGAGTAGCCGAGACCAACACCCACACCTGCAATAGCACCAAGCGTCCCCCTCATTGTTGTTATTATGTTCTTCTTCTCCTCCCTGAGGACGAGTATTGCACCCGGAAGAGTCCCAATCATACTTGCTACGATTATGATATAAGATGTTCTCTCCATTGCCCTTCCAATGCTGATGAGAATAGACGCACCGACAATGAAAAGCATGGTTTCAATAAGGGTGGATAGAGGTCCCGAGGTGTCTCTGGTGGTTGGAAGCCAGTTTCTCCAGAAGGGGACTCCCATAAGGGTCAAGCATGCTATGGTAATGAACAGGGTGGCAATGAAAGAGGCAAAACCCCCCTCAAGGTAGAAACCGCTTATGGTTAAATCAGGACAATAGTGGAGCGATATACCCGCCCCGATGAGAATAAGAACAACTGAACCTCCCAGAATGAGAAGCGCTCTTCTTATCGCCCCCTTATCCTCCGACTTCTCAAATATGATATACAGGATGGAGAGAAATATTCCTGTTGACAGTAAGGTGATATTCTGTAATAGGGTTTTTGAGATTATAGAGAGGGCAATGAAGACGAAGGAGGGGGTCAAGAGACGGAAACCTGAACTTTCTGGGTCTCTTAATCTGGATAGTATGAATAGCAGTGTAAGAAGCGAGAAGAATATTATGTTAGATGTCAGGAATCTGAAGCCCAGCCCCGAATTGAGCAATATACCTTTCGCAATTATTATGTCTGAGAACTCATGATGGAGTAGGTTATAGATAGTTAGTATGAGAATGCTTGAGGAAGTAAGAGATATTATACCTGCAACTCTCCGCCTTCTCATCAGTGTGTCTATGAATATCATCAGGATGAGTAGGACTATAATCAGTGTATATATGGGGTCAGCATGCATATTCAAACCTTCAACGATAACCTCAACAGTGGTTGTAATAGTAGCAAGAATCCCACAGCAATTCCGAAGAGAGATGCCAGAAGAAGGGATATGGATACAGATTTTGGAATCCCTCTTTTCTCTCCTTGTTGTTTTCTTCCACCGATAGTTGTTTCAAACAGTTTGATAAAGTGGCTGAGATATAAGAACAGACCAATAATTAGCAGAATTAAGAGAAGCGGATTTATCTTTGTAGCGACAGATATTGACTGTAGAATGGTGGGTATTACTGGCGGGGCGGGAATGGGGGATATTAAGAATACCGAGGTGAGAAAACCAAAAAGCAGAATTGGGTGCTGATTGACAAATGTGGTGGTCTTTCTCATATCCCTGTCAATGCCAGCATTGTCCATTGCTGATATTATAAGATATTGTATCAATCTTGAGACAGAGACCAGGACGATAAGTGATACCGCCAGATGAGCCACCGGCTCGCCCCTCATGGCGATGAATATGGCAAGCCCCATCAGGGCAGATGTGATATAACCGCTAGACCTGTCCATCCTGTTCTCAATGAACGAGGCGGCAGATAACGACAGAAAGCCAGCGATGCCTATAATAGAACCCACTGTCATAGCAATTTTGCCAGCCGGGTGTATGGTCGTTCCTGCGCTCATTATCAGGTAGAAGGGAGGCAGAAGGGCGAAAACAGAGGCAACAAGGGCAGAACTCTGGGGTCTTCCTGATGTGGTCTCAACCATCCAGCGGTGGAAAGGCGGTTGGGATGCGAGACCGCACAGTCCAATAATCACGAGGATGGAGCCAAGGGTGTATGAGGGCAGGGACAGGGGATATGAAGCCCAGGAACCAAAACCACCTTTGTCAATAGACAGCCCTGTAATTATGAGGATTATAGCGAATATATTCCAGGCAAAGGCACTGTCAAGATTGGCTATGTCTCTCAGGCGCCTACCTTTATAAGCGAGGTGATATATCACCACCTGTAGCGTAGAGAGAAATATGAGTGTATATAATGCTCTGTTTGTATATATCACTCCAAGCGTAAGACCCAGCCCTATGAGATAGAGACCCAAGTCGTTAGTGTCTTTTCCGTCTGAGATTAGTGATACTGTTATTAGCAGGACAGTGATGATTGAGATTATAGAGAAGATGAAGGAAGTGATGTTATGCTCAAGGGAGAATGAGTATTTCCCTGAACCCAGATTGAATGCCTCAAATATTGTGCTGGTTCCCAGATTTAGAATATTGAGAACCAGTATCAACAACAATATAGCAATGACTAACCATATAGACCATCGGGCAGGGGTTACAAAAATAATTATGAAACCCGTTAGCAGGCACAGAATTGCTGAAATGAATAAGAACATTTAGGTGTATTATATTAAAGATGAACAGATTTGTAAACATTAATAAATATTGACAGAAAAAGAGTAATATTATAGATTATTCAGGGAGGATAATGACTATGAGAGTAATGATTATATTCTCTGGAATATTTTTACTCCTTTTCACTATTGTGTATGCTGACTTCTACGAAATAGGGAAGGATGAACCGATATGGATAGGTAATTCAGAGATTGACCTCAAGAGGTGGGAGACATTATCCAGGTTGATGCCAGACAGTTATGAACTTGCCTATGATGATGGCAGTTGGGAATACTATGGCGCGCCTGATGGATGGGGAACAACCCAGATAGCAAGTTTTGCTATGCCTGAGGGTGGTCAGTTTACAATTTGTATGGGTAAGTTTGCAGGGTTTGGTTCTCCAACCATATTGGTCATATACAATGATGTTCCCGCTGAGGGGCTTCCGCCATATCAGGGTGAAGATGAATATAATTATGAGACAAGTTTCACCTGGAACGATGCCGGATGGCCCATAACTGATTGGACTTATGTCAATGTTAGTTATGATTATGTGTATGATGCGGGTGAGTGTTTTGCCATTGGTTATAAAAACTCTGGTGGAATAGGTCTTTCAGATGAGTATGCTACGGGCACATATAGCTGGCGTGATGGTGAGTGGGAACCTGACTGGGACCCATGGAATTATTGTGGTTGCACCAGATGTATTGTTAGCGATTATAATGCAGTGGAGAATATCTCTCTGGGGTCTGTAAAAGCATTATATAAGTGATGGTTATTCAGGACTTAATGCCTGGATTAATTTAATTTGTTGCTTAAATTATTAGGGATAAGGTTCTCTACCCTAGTGATTAATTCCATCCTGGTAAATGGCTTGGTTATGAAATCCTGTGCTCCTCTTTGTATGGCAAGGGCTTTACTCCTTATCCCCGTCCTCGCAGAGATTATCATCACCGGAACCTTGTTGGTCTCGTCCCTGGACCTTATTATGTCAAGAAACTCCCAACCGTCCATATCCGGCATCGCAATGTCAAGGATTATGAGGTTGAAAGATGGAGTTGTGAATATCTTGTTGAGTGCTTCATGGGCGGAGAGGGATGTTTCTACTTCGTAACCAGCATTCTCCAGGATGAGCGATATGAGTTTTGTTATGTCTTCATCGTCATCTATTACGATTATTCTCTTCTTCTCTTTTTCAGACATATTAATTTCCCTCAAACATTTTGTATGATTGAGGTTTTCCAATGAAATACCCCTGCCCGAGGTTGACCCCGAACTTTAATAGCACCTTTAATTCCTCCTCTGTTTCTATCCCCTCTGCTATTACCTGTGCGCCAATCTTCTCCGCCATATTCAATAGGATTATCAGGAGTTCCTGTTTGATGGGGTCTTTATGGAGGTTATGAACCAGAGCCATATCAAACTTTAGGAATTCGGGTTTAAGCTGGGCTATGGTGTTTAAGCTGGCATAGCCCGCCCCTGCATCGTCAATGGCTATATTGAAGCCAACACCCCTGAATAATTTGAGGTTCTTCTCAAATGATTCGTAGTTCTCAATAGCAGTTCTTTCAGTCAGTTCAAGAACCACTTTGGTCGGGTCAATCTCATAAGCCCTGAGGTAGTCCTTTAAGTTCTTGAGTGAGATGTCGGGGTTATCTATGCTCCTTGGAATTGTATTTAAAAAAAGCATATCCTTCTCTTTGATTATGCATTTTGCTCTCTCAAATGCCTTTTTTCTGCACATTATGTCTAGGTGGAGGTCTAGCCGCAACCTCTCTGCCCAATTAAAGAGTGTTTCTGGGGAGTTGAAGGTAGATTCTAATGTCCCCTTACTCAGGGCTTCATATCCAAGCACATCTCTGCTCTTTAAGTTGATTATCGGCTGAAATAAGGTTTCTATAAGTTCCTTTGATATTACCTCAGACAGCTCTTTTCTGATTGTCAATACCCGCTTTGGATATTGTGGCGTTAACGATTGCCTTGCTTTATCTATAGAGAGATATATCTGCCTTTCGGTTCTTATAGAGGGATTGCACAAAAGCTGCGAGAAGCCAATCTCAATATCTAATGGTTCGGTCTTTATCATATTGTTCTTCTCTATCTCAGAGTTGATGTGCTCCTTGAGTGAGTTCGTTATCTCTGCCAGTTTCTTGGTGGCCACTGACCTCTGCCCTTCTTTCTTTAATGAGATGGCGTAAACGAACTCACAAGATTGAACATCCCTGATGAACAGCATATCGGTTGTGTCCAGATTATAGTTCTTGAATTTCTTGAGAATGTTTGCAAACTCCCTCAAGAAACGCTCATATTCACTCCACCCTATTACCGATTCTATCTCTTCAGATGAGGGAACATTGACAACAATAAAACCCAGCGCTCCGAACAATTCTATTTCATCCTTCAGTTTGCTTATCACTCCAGATAGGGTTGGAAGTCGGGTGTTTACATCGGTTAATAGATAGTCAAGTTTAAGCTTCAGGCTGTAATTGCTGGTTTCTTTTTCATCGTTATCAGGCATAAAAACTCCAATCGTTGGTTTATTTATAAGATAATCTAAAATATGTGAAAGACATACAGTTATCATTCATTATACAAAATATATATGGT
>QMNJ01000088.1 GCA_003647715.1 Candidatus Coatesiibacteriota bacterium | reverse complement strand
TTGGATAAGCAACATTTACGATTGTAGATTTTTCTTTTTTCTCTTTCCCAACGCATATAACTATCTGTTCATAGTTAACATCTTTGAAAGCTAAACCACACTCCATAATGTTAGTTACAATTCCATTATCCAATATAAATTCTCTTATACTACTCCAACCTTTATAAAATGAAATCGATTTAGGAACTATCATACTAAAATATTTCTTTGATATATTTATTCCTTTTTCAATAAAAAATGCAGAACTGTCTCTTGTAGAAGATTCATAGGAAGTTAATATAAAATTCAAAGCTTCTTTACTAAACTCAGCTCCATAAGGCGGATTACCCATTACTGCGTCAAAACCGCCATCCCTCATTATCTCGCCAAAGCCCTTCTCATCATCATACCAGTCAAACACATTTATCCGCCTTATCTCATCATCTCTGAATAGACCTATGTCATACTGCCTATAGAAGTCGGGACCTATCAGTGAGTTGCCACATCGTATATTCTTCCCCAGATTCGGTAGCGCCGGCTCCGCTATCAATCTTAATTGCCCGTTGAGCGTCTCGGCGGTCTCGCCCTCTAATACCTTCAGGTGTAATGATAACTTCGTCACCTCCACCGCCTGCTCGTCTATGTCAACTCCATATATGTGCTCCATCACTATCCGCTTTCGCTCCTCCAGCGTCAACCGCCACTCATCCTCAGATGTTCTATATATCTTCTTACCCTCATACCTCTTCGCCTCCTCTGTGTATCTCTGAAGATACCACCGCAGTAGATACTCATAAGCCCCGAGCAGAAATGAACCAGAACCACATGCGGGGTCCAGAATGCGAATTTTCCTCGCCTGCCTTATGGTCTTGCCCTCTAATAGTCGCCCTACGGTGTTCTCAACGATATAGTCAACGATATACTTCGGCGTGTAGTAGATTCCGCCCGCCTTTCTGACCTCCGGCTTATAATCAATCTTCGCCTGCCCCGATGGTGTCAGGCGGATGGTCTTGCCCAGGAACTGCTCATATACCTGCCCCAATATCTCAACAGGTATTGCGTCAAAGGCGTATGGAGAGTCGGGGTAGTATAGAGATGCAATTATGTCTTTTAGCTTACTATCATCAATCTTTAATGATTTTGTCATTTCGTCCTCACCCAGATTAAACAGCCCCGCATTATACTTGCCCTCTGCTTGCTCAAAGTATTTTAGGAGCCGGCTGTAAATGCCCTCGCCACCCTCCGCAATTATCTTCAAGTTCGCATACTGTTCTATATCTCTGTCCTCGCATACCCGGAGGAATATTATGCGGTCTATCGTTCGCTGGACGCAGGAATTTATCTGATGAACACTGAGATTAAGGTCTCTGTTTCTGAGGGCAATATTTCTGGCGAGCATCTCCCGAAAGTGCTCAATCTCGGCGAGGAACGCGTCATTAACCTTCACATGACCACGCTTGCCCTTGGTCTCTTCTGCGTATTTATCAAAGGCACCTGTGATAGCAGATTCATAAGAGAATGTATTCCAGAGGTAGTCAAACTTTTTGATATATTGAGTATATGGTATCTCACAGACCAATGCTTTTCTGGGGTCGTCTTTTTTACGGGGCTCGAATCGTGTGTCATAGACGCAGAGGTTCTTAAAGTTGGTGAGGATTGAGATAGGAAGACCTTTTGACCATGCGTATCGCCTGAGCTGGAAGGCACTATCACTATCGGGGATTGCACGGTGAGGTGGTTTCACCTCCACGAAGAAGAATGTCTTGAGACCGTATCGGAATACATAGTCGGGGTTTTTTATTGTCTCACGACCATGTTCGTGAACTCGCACCCTTCCTTCGTATTTGACCTCTTTGATGTCGGGTGATAGGTTCTGCTCGTTATGGACATCCCAGCCGAGTGAGATGAAGAGAGGTTCTATAAGGTCCTGGCGTGTATCCGCCTCGTCGTAGGTAGATGACATATAACGGTTGATGTTGGCGTTGAACTTATCAACCAGTCGCCTGAGTTCAATGAGACCTTCTTTTTTGTTGTATCTATTGAATGGCATTATGGTTATTAGTTTATTATACAATACAGAATAAAGGATTATTGCTTGAAGCATTGGATAAGTCAAGGGCATAAAGCGGTTTACGCTGGGTAGTGGGTGGGGTTGCAGATTTTTATATAATGAGGCATTATATTAGAGGATTGTTGAATAAATGGAGTAATTTACTTATTTTTAGTAATCTATGTTATAATTATATGTAAGGTAGTTTTGTTGTGATACTTCTCAGGAGGTGAGAGAGGGTGAAATATAGAGTATTTGTGTTTTTAATATTATTTATTCCAATGTTGGTATTCAGTTCGGATTCTGCGACCATAGGAACTGGGTTTTCAAGCGTTAGCCACTCGTTTGATTCTTATCATTCGGCTTATGTTTGTAGTTTGTCTGGTATGAGATACATTTATGCGGACAATTGCTATCTCACAGCGGCGTATTATGGTGCATATGGTGAGTATTATAATGACAGGAACTTTGGCTTCTGGTATAACCTGACGGAGCAGAACCCACCTGACCACTATGATGGTTTTTATGCATATACTGATAGTCCGGGTGGAACTTATGGTAATAATCTTGACATTAGTTGTGGTCTGGTTTCGCCTGTATCTATCTCATCGGGAAACAACACATGCACACTGGAGTTCATGGCTCACTGGTATATTGAAGAAGACAATGATGGAGTGCTGTTGGAGGTCTCCATTGATGGTGGAGATTGGATTTCTATAAGTGATGCGGGGGGAGAGACAGAATTCATGGTAGAAGGTTCAGGGATGGGTGTGCAGGACTCTGACAAATACTATTTTGAAGGGAAGGTAGGAGGACCTGGAAACTATAAATATATTGATGTCAATTTTGACAGTTATATTGGTCACGATGTTAGGTTCAGGTTCCGTTTGGTAACGGACTTGAGTAACTTCATTCCATACGATGGTATATATGTTGATGCTATCAAATTAGTTGGGGATGTGACGGGGACGATATATGAAATTAGTTTTGATGGTGCATTTTATAACTGGCAGGGAGATAGTCCTTGGGGAAAGACGGTGGCAACATCTGGAAAGTCATTGCTATCTCATTATGGTCAATTTGTTGCGGGCAACTCAAGTGATTATGTTGCCATAGCCGGCTATGGTGAAGATAGAATGGGTGCTGACTGGGAGGCATTGAGTAGTTGGCACGATGGTCCTCCTGCAAACAACTGCTGGTTCTACAATAATTTAGCTCCAGATGAGGGTCCACACTTCAAGGTCTGGGAGATATGTTATGGTCAGGGAGCAGATGACTTTATAGTAATTGATACCTATCTTATAAACGATTCTGATGATGAAACCATCAACAATCTTCATATAGGTTTCCAGATAAGCCCGGATGTAGTTCATAACGAAATGTATGACCCATTCTTTAACGACAGAGCCAGGTATGACCCGAGTTATCATATGGGTTATGTGTATAATGATGATGAACAAAATGAGGAGTGTGTTGGTATTGTTTTCTTGAGTGATGAACCGACTACGGTGAATATCTTTGAGTTCAAGCCGGCTTATGTAGTGTTTGTAAATTATGTATGGGACCTAATCAGTAATGGTGAGATTGACACCTATCCTTCACCAGATGAACCTCGTGACTGGGCTTTCGCGATGAGTGTGGGTCCCATCAATGACTTTGGACCTGGAGATGTAAAGAGGGTCTGTTTCGCTTTTGTTGGAGGAGATGATTTGACTGACCTGCAGTATAATGCAGAGAGGGCGTTCAGTTATTATTATGGGCTTCATGATTTCTCCTCTAATATAGGCATAGAATCAACGAGTTTGGGATTGATAAAGGCACAGTTTAAGTAGAGTTAATAGAGTTCAAATTATTGACAAAATCGGATTATAATATCTTAATATCAGTCAATGAGGTTTTATAACACGCTTATTAAGAGTGTTGAAGAATTCTCCCCTCTTGAGGGGGATGTGGTCAAGATGTATACCTGTGGACCAACCGTCTATGATTATGCACATATTGGAAACTTCCGCACTTATGTCTTTGAGGACATTCTTAGACGCTGGCTCAAGTTCAGGGGCTATAAAGTAATTCAGGTGATGAATATCACCGATGTTGACGACAAGACCATAATGGGGGCAAATGAGAAAGGCATCTCACTTGATGAATACACAAGAGAATACACAAATGCCTTCTTTGAAGACATTGACACGCTTCGTATAGAGAGGGCTGAACACTATCCCAGAGCGACTGAACACATCAATGAGATGATTGCGCTTATTGAGAAATTGATTGAGAAAGGCATCGCATATGTTGCCGATGATGGTATTTACTACTCAATCGCTAAGTTCCCCGAGTATGGTAAGTTGTCTGGCTTTGATGTGAAGTCGGTAAAGGCGGGTGCAAGGGTGGCGAAGGACGAATATGACAAGGAGGATGTGAGGGACTTCGCTCTCTGGAAGTTCAGGCGTCCAGATGAACCATTCTGGTCTGCACCTTTTGGGGATGGACGCCCCGGCTGGCATATTGAGTGCTCTGCAATGAGCATGAAATACCTGGGCGAGACCTTTGATATTCACATCGGTGGAGTAGATAATATATTCCCCCACCACGAGAACGAGATTGCCCAGAGCGAAGGTGCAACAGGTAAGAAATTCGTCAGATACTGGCTCCACAGCGAACACCTCATAGTGGAGGGCAGGAAGATGTCCAAATCCCTCGGTAATTTCTACACGCTTAGAGACCTCTTGAGTATGGGTTATAATCCTATTGCTATAAGATACCTTCTTCTATCTACCCACTATCGCAAGCAGTTGAATTTCACCTTTGATGGCTTGAAGGGGGCGTATAGCACGGTGATGCGTCTGTGGGATACTATTGGAAGGTTGGAGAGCATCTCAGATTTATCGGTGGACAATAAGGTAAAACCGAAGGTAAGGGATATGATAGATAGAATGGTAAAGGGATTCACAGAGGAGATGGATGATGACCTCAATATATCTCCAGCACTTGCCCATCTGTTTGACTTCATAAGGGATGTGAATTCAACTATTGATAGAGGTGAATTAGGTAGTGCGGATGCGAGTGAGATATTGAAAGCCCTTCAGAGCATTGACACTGTTCTTGATGTGATGACACCCATTGAGGAAGAGATACCATCTGAGATAATGGAGATGGTAGAGAAGCGGGAGAGGGCTAGGGAGATGAAGGACTTTGGATTGGCAGATAGGATAAGGGAAGAAGTATTTAATTTGGGATACATAATAGAGGATACCAAGGACGGTCCAAAGGTTAAGAAGAAAATATAGTGGCATCAAAGGATTTAGATTTTATTACTTATGTTGAAGGAAATATCTATAACCATTACTATGTTATTTGTATTACTATCCTCATTTGCTCATTCAAGTGACACAATTACAGCAGGAGACCTTTTTAGATTAACTGTTAAAGAAGGGGATACAATAGATTTGATTGAACTCATACGAACTGAGTCGTATTTGATGTATGGGGGTTTCATTAAAGTAAGGAATTGCTCAGTCAGGGATAATATACTCACTATCAGTAATGAAGGGTATAATGGTTATATTGAGGTTGGGAGGGGTGATGGAAGGTGGCATAGATACGAGATTTTTGGGAGATTTCAACTGCCACCAATTCCTTGCGAATCGTATGATAAAAAGCTCTTCTGTTTTGACATAGCAGTTCACTGTAATTACAACGCTGAGAACAGAGACAAGATGGGTAGTGATATTATCCGCATATTTCCTGAGAAAGAGATATTGTTGATTGACTATTCAGAGGAAAGTGATAAGCCAAAGAAGGTTCGTAGGAAGAAGACCAGAGTCCTAACGGGTGTATGGTATGATTTCAGGGTTGTGGTAAAAGGTTCGTCTGTTAAGGTATACATAGACGATAAGAAATCGGTTAATTCAAAGTGGCTTAGCAATGATAGTGGTGGATTTAAGTTATATCCACTGTCATTTAGGGATGGTGTTTATAAGGTGAGTTTTAAGGAGTTGAAGGTAAAGGTTGTTGAGTGGAAGGAGGATGGTTAGATTATGGGGGGAGAGAGAATAGTAGCATACTGTGGTGTTGTATGTAATAAGTGTCCTGCGTATATAGCAACTCAGAAGAACGATGACAATATGAGACGAGATATTGCGAAAAGGTGGTCAGAGATGTATGGGAGCGAGATTAAACCAGAATATGTCAATTGCGATGGTTGTAATACAGAGAGCGAGCGCAGGATTGATTTCACAAACCAGTGTCAGATAAGGTTATGTGGAATGGCGAAGGATATCCCCAATTGCGCTTTTTGTGATGACTACCCCTGTGATAAACTGGATGAGATATTCAAATCAAATCCTACATCAAAGAACACGCTTGATGAGATAAGAGATAGATAGCATTTTATACTCAAAAAAGAATTTTTAGTTTTTTTATAAGAAAGGGTAAACAGAGTTATCAAATGTTTATCAAAATATGGATTTTAAGCTGATTTAATTACCGACCTTTTATAC
>QMNJ01000087.1 GCA_003647715.1 Candidatus Coatesiibacteriota bacterium | reverse complement strand
TATATTTGTTGATGCTGGATTTTACTTCGCAGGTGAAGATGAAGGTGGAGGTGGACTATTATTTGGTGGTGGATTTGGAGTAAGGATTGGTGAAAATAGAGTAAGAATGGATTTAGAGCCGGTCTATATAGGAATGCATCATACAGAAACAGAATGGGACTGGTATAATAACAGACGTGTAAGTAAATCGGGTATTATTCATCAGGTTGGCTTCCGTGGTGGTGTCTCTTTTTAGTTAAGCGGTTTCATTTAATTCAATTATTGAGCATTTTTTTCTTTTCGTTCTTTTCTCTTAGAAATTATCGTAAAATTACATTTAACTTCTTTAATACCTGAGATGTTTGAATATGGCAGTTGTTGACAGTGAAGCGTGCATTACTCTTGGCATTGACATAGGCGGAACAGGGGTGAGATATGGCGTCTTCAAGGGCGACAAACTCATAGAAGATGGGCATCTCCCCTCACACCGGGATGAAGAGCCGGAAGCACTTGCTGATGAACTATCACGGCTTATCCTTGATAAGGACCCCGATATATGTGGCATCGGTGCTCCTGGAATGGTTGCACCATGGGATGGCGTTGTTCGCTACCCTCCAAACTTCCCGAGATGGAGGGAGTTTCCTCTCAAGAAGGTGCTGGAGCAGAAGACGGGTAGTGATGTTTGGGTGGTCAATGATGGGGTAGTCAACCTCCTCGGAGAATGGAGATATGGCGCCGGCAGGGGCTATAACAATGTGTTGATGCTCACCCTTGGCACCGGTGTGGGGGGCGGGCTGGTGGCAGATGGTAGGGTGGTGTGGGGCTCTGAAGGTTGCGGTCTTGAGGTGGGGCATATTTCAATCAACCCTGATGGTCCAAGGTGTCGGTGTGGCAACTATGGCTGTGTGGAGAGGTATATTGGTGCAGAATATATCATTGAGAGGGCGGTGGGGCTGATGGGTGAATACAGTGGGTCAGTTCTTTCTGGTAAACAAGACCTCACACTTCTGGACCTGGCGGATGCGGCGGAGGGTAGGGACTTGCTTGCTCTTAGGGTATGGCGACAGACGGGTGAGTATCTCGCATACGCAATTGTATCGTATATACACCTATTCGCTCCTAAGATAATAGTGATAGGCGGCGGAATTGCGAATTCATATCGGTTCATGAAAGGTGTGGTAGATGAGATTCTTTCAGAGCGGGTGATGATGTATGAGAGGCGGGGTATTAAGGTATGTCAGGCAGAACTGGGCGAGATGGCTGGCGTATATGGTGGTTATATCCTTGCCACCGAGGGTGAAGGTTTGTGGCACTTCAGTGAGTAAGTAGATTAACCCCTATTAAGCATATCTATAAGTTTCAGGGCGTTCTCAACTGCATAGCCCCTTTCGTCATTGTCAAAGTAGCAATATACCTCTTTACCGTCGTCTGACCAGTTTGAGATATTATTCGCCCATTTGGAGAGCGCCTCCGTGTTATAACTCCCCCTATAGGGACCGTCTGGACCGTGAAGGCGAATATACACCAGGTCGGTTGTAACCACTTCAGGTGACAGGAAGCCATTAAAATCGTATATGCATAGTGAGGCGCCATATTCAGAGAGCAGGTTATATGTCTTCTCGTCAAGCCATGACCTATCCCTGAACTCAAAGGCATAGCGATGGTCTTCTGGCAGAATTTCCAGAAATTCCTTGAGCCGTTTTAGATTTATATGCCAGCGGGGTGGTAGTTGAAAAAGGATTGGTCCCAGTTTCTGTTTCAGTGCTCTAACGCACTTGAGGAAATTGTCAACTGGTTCAAAAGGGTCTTTCAGCTTCTTCATATGGGTTATATATCTGCTCGCCTTGACGGAGAAGACGAAATCGTCGGGAGTGGATTCCCTCCACTCAATAAATGTCTTCTCCTCCGGCAATTGATAGAATGTGTTGTTTATCTCTGTGGTGCAAAAGTGTTTAATGTAGAAGTTCAGGTAATTCTTACTTAATAGGTCATCGGGGTAGAAGACACCTCTCCAGTGTTTATAGTGCCAGCCAGAGGTTCCAATATATGTTCTTCTCTCTGTGCTCATCTCAACCCTTAATTACTTTTTTTATCCTTCTCTTTCTCCCACCTGTCCAGTATATTTATGACCTCCTTGTCGGGAACATCATACCAATAACGATAGACCTGTGCCACCGCCCTGAAATATGGTGGCTTCGTAAGCACCACTATCTCATCCACCATCCTACCTATCTGGTTTGCCACCTCCTCACTGGAAACCGGTGATGCGACTATAATCTTGCCGGCGCCTTTGCTTTTACACAGTATAATGCTTGCTATCATAGTGGAGCCCATTGCTATTCCATCATCAACCAGTATAACCGTCCTGCCCTTGATGACGGGAAGGGGTCTTCCACCCCTTAATGCCCTTACCCGTCGCACAACCTCTCGCTTCTGCTCCTCAATCACCTTCTCCACCTGGTCTTCTGATAGCCATCTTTTAGCATCCTCAAATATGAATGCACTGCCATTCTCAGCGATGGCACCGAAGCCCGCTTCGGGATTATGGGGCAGTGGCAGTTTTCTGGTGACCACGATTGAAAGGTCAGCATTTAAGTATTTCGCAACTTGATAGCCGACCTCCACGCCGCCTCTGGGTATGGCAAGAACCAGCACACCTTCGTTCTTATATTTCTCAAGTGCCCTGGCGAGCTTCTCCCCTGCATCTGTTCTGTCTTCAAACATTCTGTAACCCTATGCGAAATTACTGGCTTTTTAATTGCAGGTGTTGATTGCAGTGTATTTTCTGAACCCCAACCTTATTTGTAAAAGTTATGTCGTGATTAAAATTTCAAGTCAGATATTTATATGCTCACCTAAAAAATACTTATGGTCAATTGAAAGATTACAAATAAAGATAATAACATATCCTTATATCAGATACAAATCTGTAGCGTTGTTATAGGATACAGTGAATATTTGTTAAAACCAGGACGATGATGAGTGAAACGATTATGTTATCAGGGAATACGATTGGATGTCTTCTGATAGCATATCATAAGAATCCTCGTAGGAAATTCAAAACGGGTTTATCTGAGGTCAGTATCTCTTTATAATATTTCTAATATTTCTGCTTCTACAATCTTATATCATCCTAATTTATCTTATGTCATCCTACTTTGTAATCAAGATAACAAGAACTAAATTTTCTCCTCATACCTCCATAGTGAGTGGAACTTTTCAGCCCAGGATTTATATACAGTGCCAATAAATATTGCTCTGATGGTCTTCTCATTGGCGATAAGGGAGAGATACAGGTGTCCCAGAACCATAGCGACGAAGACAGATGCTACGATTGCGTGTGTACTATGTATGAATTGCCATGGATTATCCATCAGTGCCATCGTAATACCTGTGATAATCATAATTAAGCCGAAGATGACTGTAAGCCAGAAGTATATCTTCTGACCGGCGTTGAACTTATGGGATGGTATATCATCTGTTTTCCAGAGGTATCCTCCCAGTGATTTCAGCCACTTCCAGTCCTCTTTCTTGAAGGTAGAGTCCTTAACCCACATTATGAAAGTAATTACAATTGAGACCGTGAAGACCGCTCCAAATATGTAATGCCAGTTGCTCATAGTATCCATCTCACCGAATACCCAATCAGCAAAGAAGTTTGGAGCGAACATCCTTGAAAAGCCCGTAATTGTCAGCATTACAAATGATATGATATTAAGTAGATGTATAAACCTCTGGAATCCACCGTGGCGAATCACAGTGGGTCTTTCACCCTCTGCAACATAGACCTTCTTCCTCCCAAAGGCGATAAAATGAATGAGTGATGCTCCGATGATTATCAAGGTCAACCATAAGAAGAATGGCTTGACGAATGTCTCTCTTATAGCGTGGAGGTTAACCTCAGAGAGACCATAGTTAAGATTCGCATACATTGGAATAAAAGCATCAGCACCTTCGCCTATACGAACCCTGGTCTTGCCAAAGAAGAAATGTGAGCCGGGTGCGTGGCAATCGGTGCAGGAGTTACCGAGGGCTTCCTCTGCTGGTGAAACATTGTGAGAGAGGGAGAAGTATATTGGTATCTCTCTTAAAACAGCATGGGGGTATTTCTCTCTTATCTTTTCTGTTAGAGCGGACATCTTCTCATCGGTTATATCTCCGATATCAAACATACCATTGCCGTTTTCATCGCTGGTGAAGTTGGGGATGGTATTCGCAGCAGAGACGATGTCTTCTGTGGGTATCGGTTTTCCATGGTAGTAGGTGGTAGTTCTGTTCTCCTCGGTTATCTTGACGCTGTCTCCACTATCCTCTTCATAGCCGACATCCCACCAGGCGACCACAGGAGTGTTGAAGGGCATTATCTTCGCACCGGGGTCGGTTCTATCACAAGGACCCGGCAGGTATGGACGCCCATCTTCATCCATTCTTGATTTTCCATTGAACCAGGCGTATGTTGGCTTAAATCCCTCAATATCCTGGAAAGAGAAACCACCAAGTGCATATTCATCCGGCTTCATCTTGCCACCCTTCCAGACCACAGCTCCTCCCACCTTGTTCTCTCCTATTGACCAGTCCATGTAGTCAAATGCGGCAAATTCAATATAGGGGATATGGCAGGTCTGGCAGGAGATTTTCTCTAAGTGGTCGGAGGGGAACTTATCGTGGTCGTAAACGGGTGCTCCAAAGGTATTGTTATTAGAGTGGCATTCACTGCAGTTTAGGAATCCTGCATAGTCAAGGCTTTCATGCTGTGTGCAATCTGTAATACCGCCTTTAGCAATCTGATGCCCTCTGAATGCTGAGTGGCAGTCAATACATTTCAACCCACCTTTGAAATGCACATCGCATTCATAACACCAGAAAAATCCTCGCTTGTAGATATCGCACTTCGGTTTTTTAAACAGAACATCAAATCCATAAGCATTCTTTGTCTCTTTCACAATTGTTAATTGGTCATACCTCTCCCCACCATGACAATTATTGCAATTACTGTCCGTTGGTGGACCAATAGCAAATGGTGTGTGTGTTCCAGTATAGTTTCCATCACCATCATAAAAACCCATCCCTGCTGCATTTGCTATCTTAAATCTGCCGGCTACGATATTCTTATTCCTGGCGAGGTGGTCATATCCAAATTGTTGATGACACATCATACAGCTTGCTTCAACGACATTATTGTCAGCAAATCCACCCTCGGTATGACGCTCACCATTCAGGTCAAGTTCCATAGGTCCTGCACCCGGGTGGCATATACCGCAACTCTTTGTGTATTTATAATCGTCAAAGGTCTCACCACTGGGGTCTATTCCTGCACTCACGAATTTATTGGGCAAAGCACACCATTTACTATACATGCCCCAGTCGTTCTCATCATAGCATGGATGGTTCTTCGGTAAATAATGTGACCTGCCCTGCTGAAAATGATAGGCACATATAATCTGCTCATAGTTATGACAACCTGACGAGGTGCAGGTCATCTTGGTGCTGAATGGGTTATCCTCTGACGGAGGGTTTATACCGTCCATTCCAAGTAGGTAGTCGGTAATATCAATATGGGCGGCTGTTTCACCCTCTTCTTTGCTCAAACCAGAAGTAATAATGACGCCAATTATTATTGCAAATAAAATATACCTATTCATCATAGTCACCCCTTATATAAATACTCTTATCAAGATAAAATAAACCTATAAATATATAAATAAATCCTCTGTAAAAGTCAACTATTTTTAAAATTGAAATCCTGATTGAGTAGCGTCCTATTCTAATGTTTACCTTAACAAACTAATTAAATCTTTTTTATAACGAGAGGATGTTTGTGTATCTAAAGAAGGTTTGTGTGCCAACTGAGCTGATACATTTTCTTATTGAGACGCACGAACTATCCCCAGTTAATGCACTGACCGCAGAATAGAGAGGTTAAACCACATCCTGCGCTGGTTTGACACATAATTAATAACAAGAAAGAGAATAACGAAATACTGGATTAAAAGTAAACCTTAATCAAGGTGGCAGAACCTAATATGATGGTTGCTATGCCTATGAATAGTTTAAGCCAGTTGGTGGATATCTTACTTACAATCCAGGCGCTGGGCATGGTAGAGATAAAGGCACCCATAGCAATTGGAATTGCCAGACCCCAGTTAATACTTCCTTTTATAATGATATAGAGAATAAGACCAACTGCACAGGTAAGACCTTCAGCCAGGGAGGTTATTCCAACAGCGGGTTTGCTATCCATCCCAGCAAGAATCTGCCCGCCTGTGACAAGCGGACCATATCCGCCTCCGCTTATTCCCTTATTGAATGATGCAAAAAGCCCAAGCCCAATTACTCGCTTCCATGAGAATTTAAATCTTCTTCTGAGAGTGAATATGATTACCAGCCCGATTGCGAGCACCAATGCTCCAATATATGTCTTGAGCCATAGTCGTGGTATGTTTACTGCAATGAAGACAGCAATTGTGGAACCCACCACACTGCATAACGCAAGAACCATTGCTACATTGAGGTGACTGCTTCTACGCTTCAGATTGACATTGCCGAAACTGTGGTGGAAGACCGCAGCAGATAGACCTGTAATCAACTCGGAGAAAAGAACTGCGGGGACTATGTCAAGCGGTTTGAAACCTACCAGTATGAGGACCGGGGTAAGGGTAGTTCCGTAGCCCATACCCAGGGATGAATCCATAAGTTCAAGTAGGAATGCCAGTCCGATAAGGGAGAGCCATGTCAGCAATGTAGAGGATGAGATGAAGGATGATTCCATATATCT
>QMNJ01000086.1 GCA_003647715.1 Candidatus Coatesiibacteriota bacterium | reverse complement strand
GATGCCCAGTTAATTGCGGAATCCGTTGCACAGCAACTGGAGAGGAGAGTAAGTTTCAGGAGGGCGATGAAGAGGGCAGTGGAGACCGCTATGAGGTTTGGGGCTTTGGGAGTGAAGGTTGCCTGTTCTGGTCGTCTTGGAGGTGTAGAGATGGCGAGGACTGAGTGGTATAAAGATGGTAGATTGCCACTCTCCACCCTGAGGGCGGACATTGATTATGGAACGGCAGAGGCGATGACCCAATATGGTATTATAGGTGTTAAGGCATGGGTATATAAGGGTGAGATGTTGCCTGAGGATTTGACTCGTAGGATTACACCGGAGCAGGAGCCAGTGGTTGTTCAGCCAAAGGGGTCTCCGAAAAGAAAGAAGAAGAGATAATATAGGAAGGTAGAGGTAGTAAGAGATGCTAGCACCCAAGAAGACCAAATATAGAAAACAGCAGAGGGGTAGAATGCGTGGCAAAGCGCAGTCGGGGAATCGCCTTTCGTTTGGTGCTTATGGTCTTCAGGCGTTGGAGAGTGCCTGGATAACCGCAAGACAGATAGAAAGTGCAAGAGTGGCAATCACCAGAGCAGTAAAAAGGGTGGGCAAGATATGGATAAGGGTGTTTCCAGACAAGCCGGTAACCAAGAAGCCACTTGAGACAAGGATGGGTAAAGGGAAGGGTGCACCAGAGTTCTGGGTAGTGGTGGTGAAAAGAGGGCGGATGCTTTTTGAACTTGATGGCGTATCTGAAAGTGTGGCGAGGAGGGCTATGGCTCTGGCTTCACATAAGTTGCCCATTAAGACCAGATTTGTGACCAGAAAAGAGGTATAAGAGTAGTCGGAGGGTGATGGTAGATGAAGGCAGAGGAGTTGAGAAATTTATCTATTGAGGAGTTAAGGGTTAGATTGGTGGATATGAAGAACGAGCTCTTCAAGTTGACGCACCAACTTATGAGCAGACAGATGGAGGATACAAACAGGAGAATGTTGACGAAACGGGAGATAGCAAGAATACTTACTGTGATGAATGAGAAGATAAAGGCGGGGGATGAGGTGGAGACAAAGGTTGTTAAAGAAAAGCAGGCGGGGAAAGAGAAGGTGACAGAGGGTATGAAGGTTGAAGATGGGAAGGGTAATGGTAAAAGACGCAGGAAGAAGAAGGAGTAGATATTAGAAGGTATAGAATGGTAATAGAACGAGGGAAGAGAAAGGTAAGAGAAGGGGTAGTTATTAGGACCTCAATGGATAAGACAGCAGTAGTTGAGGTAACCAGGGTGTTTATGCATCCGTTATACAAGAGGAGTGTAAAGAAGACAAAAAAATACTATATCCATGATGAGAAGAACGAGTGCACCGTGGGTGATAGGGTGAGGATAATGGAGACACGACCGCTGAGTAAGACAAAGAGATGGCGTCTCGTTGAGATATTGGAGAGAGCCAAATAGATAAGGAAGATTTGAAGGGACTGAAAATAGAATATACAGGGAGAAGAATAGATGATACAACAGCAGTCAAGGTTAGTGATAGCAGACAACACAGGAGCAAAGAGAGCAATGTGTATAAGGGTTCTTGGAGGCTCTGGAAGGAAATATGCCAAGTTGGGAGATAAGATAGTGATAACTGTAAAGGATGCTATTCCCAACAGCAATGTTAAGAAGGGTGATGTGTTGACAGCAGTGGTTGTAAGAAGCAAGTCAAAATACAGGCGGACTGATGGAACTTATATCAGGTTTGACGACAATGCCTGTATTCTTATAGATAAGTTTGGTGAGCCGATGGGAACAAGGATTTTTGGTCCGGTAGCCAGGGAGTTGAGAGAGAGGATGTATACCAAGATAATTTCACTGGCACCGGAGGTTGTGTAGAAGGGGTGATTGAGATGGCAAAGAAAGAGTTGAATGAAAAACATAGAATTGTGAACTTGAAGAAAGGTGATACGGTAGTTGCCATATATGGTAGAGATGAAGTTTCTCGTAAGAAGGGGAAGGTGTTAAAGGTTTTTCCTGAGAGGAATAAGGTGTTGGTTGAGGGGATAAATTTTGTTAAGAAGCACAGACGACAGACGAGACAGGACAGACAGGGTGGAATCCTCACTGTTGAGGAACCCATTGATTTATCAAATGTAATGCTTGTCTGCCCCAGGTGTGGTCAGGCGACCAGGGTGGGAAGGACGAAGATTGAGGGTTATAGGTGGAGTGTGAGGGTCTGTAAGAAGTGTGGGGAGATAATTGATAAGGTATGAGATTTTTAATTTGAGATATGGGTGATATGCAGAAGAAATATAGAGAAGAGGTTTTGCCGAAGTTAATGTCCACCTTTGGTTATAGAAATCAAATGGAGGTTCCAAGGATAGAGAAGGTGGTTATTAATAAGGGTATAGGTAGAGCCAGTCAGAATATAAAAGTTCTGGAATCGGCACAGGAGGAACTTGCTGCGATATCAGGTCAGAAGCCGGTTATAAGGAGAGCCAAGAAGTCAATTGCTGCTTTCAAGTTGAGGAAGGGGATGCCAATCGGTTGCATGGTAACTCTAAGAGGTAGAATGATGTATGAGTTTCTTGATAGATTGATAAACGCGGCTATACCAAGAATAAGAGATTTCAGGGGACTATCACTCAAATCTTTTGATGGCAGAGGTAATTACACAATTGGGATAAGGGAGCAGATAATATTCCCTGAAATAGATTATGACATGATTGAATCGGTGAGTGGTATGAGTATAACCGTCTCCACCACTGCAAAAACTGATGAGGAAGCAAGAGAACTTCTATCTCTTATGGGTTTTCCATTTGAGCGAAGAAGGTAAAGGAGGAAATACACTGTGGCTAGAAAAGCACTGATGGTCAAGGCAAAGAGGAAGCAAAAGTTCAAGGTGAGAGAGTATAATCGCTGTCCAATCTGTGGTAGAGCAAGGGGATATCTCAGAAAGTTTGATATGTGCAGAATATGTTTCAGGAAACTTGCATTGAGGGGAGAGATACCCGGGGTGAGAAAGGCAAGCTGGTAGGGATTGATGGGAGGATTTTTCAAATGGTAATGACAGACCCGATAGCAGATATGTTGACAAGAATAAGGAATGCTATAAAAGCGAATAAAGATGTGGTGGAGGTTCCCTCTTCCAATGTGAAGATAGCAATAGCTAAGATATTGAAATCGGAGGGATTTATTGAAGGTTATGACCATATTGAAGATGGTAAACAAGGCATGTTAAGATTAGTGCTTAAATATGTTGATGGCGAGTCGGTTATACACGGCTTGAAGAGGGTGAGTAAGCCAGGGAGAAGGGTTTTTAAGAGCAAGGATGATTTACCTGTGGTTATGGGGGGATTGGGTATAGTGGTTGTTTCTACATCAAAGGGTGTGCTTACAGGAGAGGAATGTATGAAGAAGGGTGTGGGTGGTGAAGTAATATGCGAAGTATGGTGAGGCAAGGTTGTAGGTGATGTCAAGAATAGGTAGAAGAGAGATAGTTATACCCGATAAGGTTAATGTTTATCTTCAAGGTAAAAAAATAGTTGTAGAAGGACCTTTGGGTAAACTGGAGCAAGAGATACATCATCTCGTAGATGTGGAAATAGAGAATGGTATAATCAGGGTTAAGAGGAAGAGTGATACAAAGAGTGCAAGGTCGCTCCATGGGTTATATGGAGCTCTTATATTGAATATGGTGAAGGGAGTATCAGAGGGCTTTAAGAAAGTATTGGTAATATATGGGATTGGATACAAAGCAGTAATGGAAGGTAAGAGGTTGAATCTATCTGTGGGTTATTCACATCCGACTTTTATTGATGCTCCCGAAGGGATTGACATCAAGGTTGAAGACGGCAGGAAGATTGTGGTGAGTGGTGCGGATAAACAGATGGTTGGCGAAGTGGCTGCGAAGATTAGGAAATTACACCCACCTGAGCCATATATAAGGAAGCCAGAACCCAGGAAGGGAATCTTCTACGAGGATGAGAGAGTAAGGTTGAAGGTGGGCAAGAGTGGTGCTTAATATGGTAGATGCTAAGGAGAAGAAAAGAGCAAGATATGCTCGGCATAAGAGAGTTAGGAAGAAGATTCGTGGATGTATTGAGAGACCGCGTTTGGTGGTTTACAGAAGTTTGAAACATATCTATGCCCAGCTAATTGATGATGATAGTGGGCATATTCTCTGTTCTTCATCAACTTTATCAAAGGAGTTGAAGAATAAATTGAAAAAGACGGGGAACATGTCGGCGGCGAGGGAAGTGGGTATCTTGCTGGCGAAGAAGGCAAAGGAGAAGGGGATAGAGTCGGTGGTGTTTGATAGAGCAGGTTATAAGTATCACGGAAGAGTTAAGATGCTCGCTGAGGGCGCAAGAGAAGGTGGTTTGAAGTTTTAAGGATTTAATAATATGGCAGGGAAGAATAAAGGTGAATTCATAGAGATTGAACCGAAGCAGGAGATAGTAGAAAAGGTCGTCCGAGTAAATAGATATGCTAAGGTTCATAAGGGTGGAAGGCATTTTTCGTTTGGTGCTTTGGTAGTTGTGGGCGATAAAAATGGAAGGGTTGGATTTGCCCAGGGTAAGGCACGGGAAGTGTCGGTTGCTGTTACCAAGGGTGCGAAGGCAGCCAGGAGCAATATGTTCACTTTCACTCTCTATGGCACAACCATACCGCACTCTGTAATGGCTACTTATTGTTCTACGACTGTGTTTCTAAAGCCCGCACGACCCGGAACTGGCGTTATAGCCGGAGGTGGGGTGAGAGCTCTCCTTGAGGTTGGCGGAGTGCAAGATATTTATACGAAGATTATTGGTTCTACTAACCCCCATAATGTGCTTAAAGCGACTGCTCTCGCACTTAAGTCAATTATGAACCCTGTGGAGGTAATGAAGAAGAGGGGAAAGGTAATCAGAAGATTTGAGCATATGGTTGAGAAAGCAGTGGAGGAAGAAAAGGCGGAGGGGGAGACGGAGGCGAAGGTAGTAGTTGAAAGCACTGATTCAAAAGAAGATAAGGTTGCTACTGATGTTGAAGAAGAAATCGGAGAGAATGAGATGGTTGAGTAGAGCAGTATTGGGAAGGCAAAGTCGGGGGACAAAGAGGGTGTGAATGGAGATAAGAGAAATAGACCACATTAGTAGAGAAATGTAAAAGCAAAAGGAAAACATATTTGGTGGTATATAGTTATGACTGCAAAGGAAAAGAAGATAAAGGTAACACTTGTAAGGAGTTTAATCGGGAAGAAACCAAAACAGCGTGCCACAGCAAGAGCTCTGGGTTTAACCAGGCGAGGGAAAGCGGTAGTGCACAAAGCAACACCTTCAATTGTTGGGATGGTAAGAAATATATCAAGTATGGTTAAAGTAGAAGAGGTGGATTGAATTGATAATAAAAATTGAGGACTTAAGTCCAGCGAAAGGAGCCAGTAGGAAGAGGAAGAGAGTCGGGTGTGGTTCCTCATCTGGTCATGGTGGCACATCTGGCAGGGGTCATAAGGGTCAGAAGTCAAGGTCTGGTGCCAAGATAAGAGTGGGCTTTGAGGGTGGGCAGATGCCTCTGTATAGGCGTCTTCCCAGTAAGGGCTTCAAACCAAGGAATAAAGTTATTTTTACTGTAATAAATGTTGGAGACCTGAATGTTTTTAGTGATGGTGGTGTGGTGGATATTGAGGCATTAAAGGAGATGGGAAAGGTGAAGGGCAGAAATATCAGGGTTAAGATACTTGGCGGTGGAGAAATAGAAAGGTCCTTGACCGTAAAAGCACACTCCTTCTCTAATAAGGCGAAAGAGAAAATAGAGAAAGCAGGTGGAAAGGTTGAGTATATCAAGTAGAATTATTAGTGGGAGGATAGGATTTGATTGACAGTTTCAAAAATATCTTTAAGATAGGGGATTTAAGGAATAGGGTTTTATTTACCATTGCTTTATTGCTCGTTTATAGAATAGGGGGACATATTCCACTTCCTGGTGTAGATGCAAAGGCACTTAGTGCTTTCTTTGAGCAGCAATCGGGGACTTTGTTCGGGTTATTTGATATGTTTGCAGGTGGGAATTTGAAGAAGGCAACTATATTTGCTCTTGGTATAATGCCCTATATCTCTTCTTCAATTATTTTTCAGTTATTGGTGGCGGTAGTTCCGGCTCTGGAGAGATTATCAAAAGAGGGGGAAGTGGGCAGAAGAAAGATAACTCAATATACCAGATACGGGACACTTGTTCTATCGGCGATACAGGGGATGGGTATAAGTGTTTGGCTTGAATCACTACCCAGCCCATCAGGAATACCCATAATTCCACACCCTGGCTGGGGTTTCAGGCTTTTGACTATTCTTACTCTCACTGCTGGGACTTCTTTTATAATGTGGTTGGGTGAGAAAATAACCGAAAGGGGAATAGGGAACGGTATATCGTTGATAATATTTGTAGGTATTATTGCTGCCCTGCCTGGAGGGACAATCAAGACCATCAATAATCTGACGAGAGGTGAGATGAGCATTCCTGCATTCTTGATAGTAATCGCTATTATGGTGGGTGTTATAATGGCGGTAGTAGTGATGCAACAGGCACAGCGAAGAATAAGGGTGCAGTATGCAAAGAGAGTGGTGGGAAGGCGTGTATATGGCGGTCAGGAGACCCATGTTCCCCTCAGAGTGAATACCGCCGGTGTTATTCCTGTAATATTCGCTGCATCGGTTATAATGTTTCCTAATACTATCATAACATTTTTAGGTGGTAGAATGGGGGAGGGTGGAATACTGGCTACCCTGGCAAATCTATTCTCCCCGCAGAGTTGGTTATATTATGTATTGTAT
>QMNJ01000085.1 GCA_003647715.1 Candidatus Coatesiibacteriota bacterium | reverse complement strand
TGCCAACAACTGTAATTCCCCTCTCTTCGCACATCTCTTCTATCTCTTCAGTGAGTTTATGTGAAAGGTCGTAGCGATTAATTACCACACACCTCGGAAGATTGAAGAAATCAAGCAGTTCAAGTATCCTTTCCAGGTCGTGTTTGCTTGAACGGCTGGGCTCAACTACAAGCACAACACCCTTAGTTCCAGTCAGAGTAGCATTTACAGGACAACCTATACCCGGTGAACCATCTATAAGAATACTGTTCAGGTTATTTTCTAATGCCAGATTTTCCGCATTTTCACGCACCTCAGTAACTAATTTACCCGATGCTTCTGCACCTGGCTTTAACATAGCAGTTACCATATGCCCCCATGGTGTTTCACATATAGTAATTTCACCAGTGACAAATCTCCTCATAATTATCGCATTGGGCTCAGTCGGACACACCAGATGGCACAAACCACAGCCCTCACATTTCAATTCCTCAATCTCGGCGATACCATTGTCGGTCATAATAATTGAGTTGAAACGACAGCTTTCAGCACATCTGGCACATCCCGTGCAGAACTCTGGAATAACCTCTGCCTTCATCCCCGCTGAGAAGGGGATACGCTTTTTTACCTCCCCCCTCAACAGAATACCCAGGTTTGCCGCATCAACATCCGCATCACAGGAGACCTTATCTTTCCAAACTCCAGCAATGCACGATGCTAACATCGTCTTACCAGTGCCACCCTTTCCCGACAATACTGCAAGTGAAACTGTTTGTCCTGATGAAACAACCTCTTTCTTTTCTACCTGCGGCTTAAAAATCTCTTCCTCAACCTCAATTTGTTCGGGCAGTATGTAATTTGATATGTCTATTACCTTATGTGCAAGTCCCTCAAATAGTTCTCTCCACTCTAATTTCTTTCTTGTGATAAGTTCACCTTCTGCGTAGATCTCAGCAATCTCCCTTTCAAATGGTATTCGCTCAAGAATTGGTATGCCTCTATCCTGACAATATCTCTCCACCGAATCATCCCCAATATCCGCACGATTTAGTAATACAGCATATGGAACACGAAGTTTTGCCAGCATCTCGCACGCTATCTTAAGGTCATGCAGACCGAAGGGAGTCGGCTCGGTGACAAGAAGACATACATCGGCTTTGTGGGTCGCAGAAATCACCGAACACGATGCTCCCGGGGGAGCATCAAGAATAACCATCTCCTCATTCTCAACCAACTCAACAACCTTCTCAATTACCAATGAACTGCGCAATTGACCCACAGACAACTTTCCATCTACAAATCTTCTTCCGTCATTGAACTCTCCTATACGAATCTCTCCCGCTATATGTTTCACCTCTTGAATCGCATCCTCGGGGCAAACAAACGAACAGACGCCACAGGAATGGCACAATTCCCTGAACAGAATCACCTTTCCCTTGACCACAGCGATAGCATTAAACTGACAGTGCTCAGCACATACGCCACAGCCGGTGCATCTATCATAATCAACCTCAGGGATTTTAATATAGACATCCTCTCTTTTATAAATCTCTGGACGAAGAAACAGGTGACCGTTTGGTTCTTCTACATCTGCATCAGCAAAAGACGCCCTTTCAATTACTTCTACAAGATTAGTTGCAATAAGCGTCTTTCCAGTGCCACCCTTACCTGAAGCAATAGCAATATACACAATTACTTACACTATATAATAAAGGAAGAGGTTTGTGAACAGATATATTATATTACTTTACATATATTATATGTATCTCTGGCTATCACCAGTTCCTCATTAGTGGGAATTATGAATATTGCCACTTTTGAGCCCTTCTTCTCCACCCTGGCGAATTTGCCATTCTCCTCAACATTCTTCTTTTCGTCTATCTTAATGCCCAGGAACTCAAGCCCCTCTAACGACATCTTTCTTATCAGGGCTGAGTTCTCGCCAATGCCTGCTGTGAAGACCAGAGCATCTACGCCTCCCATCACTGCGGTATATTCACCTATATATTTCTTGATACGGTATGCGTATATCTTGAGTGCCATCTTGGCATTCTCATCACCCTTCTCAGCCGCCTCCTCCACCTCTCTCATATCATTAGATATGCCCGAAAGACCTAACAAACCGCTCTTCTTATTCAATATGGTGTTTATCTCCGTGTGCTCCATACCCAGTCGCTCCATCATAAATATGGGAATTGCTGGGTCAATATCGCCACAGCGTGTCCCCATCACCAGCCCCTCCAGAGGGGTAAAGCCCATGGATGTGTCTATAGAATAACCGCCCTTCACAGCAGACATGGAGGCGCCATTGCCCAGGTGAAGGGTTATTATCTTCAACTCATCAATTGGCTTTCCAAGCGCCTTCGCCGCCTGATGAGCTACGAAGAAATGGCTGGTGCCGTGGAAACCATAGCGACGGATAGAGTGCTCTTTATACATACTTATAGGAAGCGCATAGAGATAGGCATGTGGTGGCATCTTCTGGTGAAATGCTGTGTCAAAAACCGCAACATTGGGTGTTTTTCCGAAAATCTTCACGCACGCCTCTATGCCCTTCAAATTATGGGGATTGTGGAGTGGTGCCAAACGGCAGTTTTCCCGTATCGCCTCCATTACTTCATTGTCTATAAGGACTGACTCGGAAAATCTCTCGCCACCGTGGACAACCCGATGCCCGATTGCCACGATGTCTTCCTTACTCTTAATAACACCCTTCTCAGGGTCAAGAAGCATCTCCAGAGCCAGTTCTATTGCCTGGGTGTGGTCCCCTACATCCTTCTTAATAGTTAGTTTGTCCTCACCGGTTCTGGTATAATGGTGAAGACCCCCCTTCAGACCTATTCTCTCCACCAGACCCTTCGCCAGACATTCCTCCTTCTCAGCCTCTATCAACTGGTATTTAAGGGAGGATGAACCAGCATTGATAACCAGGATTTTTGCCATAACAGATTCTCCTTTTATTTATCCACCTTGTAAAAATATGTATAACTACTATGAAGGAGTGAAGTATTTATTCCCCCTTCACTAATTCTCCCCATATAGGGAGCTGTTAACTAATTCACATCTCCTTCAGTGTGATTGCTTCTGCTGGGCATGCATCAACGCACTCACCGCAGGCATCACAGTCCTCAGGTCTTGCGAGAATTGCACAGTCGCCATCTTCATTCATATCAAGTGCAGAGTTAGGACATACATCCACACATATCCCACAAGCAGTGCAAAGTTCACAATCTATTGATGCCTTTTTTTCTGCCATCTCTTATCCCTCCATCATATAAAATTAAAAAACTACAATAAAATTAACCAATAATTACAAAACATTCTATGAAAATCATTTGCCTTGTCAACACAAATCTTGAAAATTATCATAGAAGTTTTAGAAAACAAGAACCTACCAAATTAATCCTCCTCTATATACTTACCAAGCCACTTCTCAATACCATTGAAGGTTAAATACATACGGTAGATATTCTCCTTTAATTCGCCACCATCACGCCAGCCCACCTGGAATGCGACATCAATGCTTGAGTTCTCGTTCTCAATAAACATAAGACCGGTGCCGAAGGTTATGCCGTTTTCACTGTAGCGCGCCCCATCCGCCCCCAGTGAATACCAGGGACGATAATAATAACCGAACCTTGCGGGTAATCTTAGTAGTATAAATCTCTTCTTCAAAAGCGGTGGCTGAAACTCAATACCCAGCCGGTATTCGGTAGTATTCCTCAATCGCCCATCGGTATGACCGCCTATCTTAAAACCCGCCCACCTGCTATTAATCAAGTCAAAGCCAACCGTGAGCGTGTTGACCGGCTTTACCGAAACTCCAAATCCGAGGACAACCGGATACCTTATTGATGTGTCCTCCTCTGCTATCTCGCCCTCCACATTTGAGATGACCCTGTCCATATCACACTCAAGCGGATAGCGCAGATAGAACCCCACATCAACCTTCTCCGAATTGAAGCCCGCGCCCAGTCGGAAACCCACCCCCTTTATCCTGTGCTCTATTACATCCCTGACATCGGAATATCCATCCTTAGTGAACTCCTTGGTCCATATATATTTCGGGTCGCCATACCAGTAGTCAATCGCTCCTCCTACCAGCAATCTGGTTATATCTATTGAATAACCAGCAGAGTATGTAGATACACCCCCATCGCCATACCCATAGGCAGTGCCAATCTTCTCCTCTCCCTCCATTATCGGCTTTGATACCTTATATCCCCAGTCATACCTATTGAGATACGAGAATGAAAGCACTCCTCCAAAGGGTAGGTTAATATCAAATGTGATGCAGGGAAGGTTATATATAACCCTGCTTGACCTTACTCCGCCCAGATTATAAGTACTCTCATTCCTGTAAAATGTTGTCGTGAACACAGTTGATTGCGAGCAGGATGGAGCAGATGGATTTATATGGGAGAAACCTCTACCATCAAACAGACCAACATTAACGAAACCCATAGCAATTAGTCGGGCAGATAGAGGGTCAACCGGCTCACCATAGTTATCAATATTCAATATGCTATCTGAATAACATATAGACACAAGAGATATTGCGACGATGACAGTTATTGTTTTTAGAATTCGCATCATAATATATTAATCAGGTGGAATGGCATATTTTATCTCAAGGTATGGTCTTGTGTCCGGATTTTGGTTCTCTCTGGTGCCGAAGCGTAGTATATCCTTGCAGTCCTCAACATCATAGTTCCCCCTTATCAACAGACCAAGGTTCTCTTCACTGCCATACACCCACTTCTGCATAAGCTCGTTTATTATTACCTCTTTGTAGCCAGCACTTTCACTTTCAATCTCAAATTCACCCCAGTCCTCTTCGGGGTCAAACGATAGTGCTCTCATTTTTGATACGGTATCACCTTCATTGAAGGCGCTGTCAAGCTTGAACACACTCATATGACCCACATCGCCTCTGGATGAGGGGAAGAAGTAGAGAAAAAGCCCCGCCTTCACAATGGTGGCATTTGCAGGTATCCCCGTCTTCTCCTCCGATACATCAAAGTGAAAGAGCGCCCTTCTTGAGTATCCATCAAAACCGCCGATGTATATGTGCTCATCACTACCGGTAGAAGTGTTCTCCCCAAGCTCGCCATCATACTTCACAATTGTTGCATCCATCATAGGTGGGCAACTTGCTTCATACTTCATACCACCTTCTTCATAGTTCACAATCAACCTTGGAATCAAATCCTCCTCATACTCATTTAGCGAATAGAACTCTTTAATCTTGCTCTCTGCATCCTCATACCTTGCATAGAGAATCGCACCGAAGTTGGTTGATGGTGATGTGAGCCAGTCAATTGCCATTGGCGTTATGTCAACATATACATACTCATAGTCCTCGGGTGCATCTCCAACTACCATACTGCTAACAGGCGGTCCAAATCGCCCACCATCCCATCTGTCGTGGTGATTGCGATAGTCCCAGGTAACCTCACCCTCCAGCCACTCCTGATATACCCGTGAGACAACAACTACCAACTCCCCCTCATTATATATATTGTCATTTATCACATCTGTCTCTCTCTCAAATGTAAGGCGAATCTTCGCAGAGGTTATATGCGCATCATGCTCAATACCTAAAAGGTCTGTATCAAAGTATATAAGAGACCTGAAGCGGTATCCATTCCAGGCACCAACTATGAGACGCTCATCAAATCCGCAGTTGACATAGCAATCAAAATATGCATCCTGCCAGCCCTCATCAGGGTATATCTTTACTGTGTGTATATCGGAGTTGTATGGTAGCCAATCATACCCTATGATATTCTCTGTCTCCTTATGGCAGAATGTGAGTAAGAAGATAATCGGCATTATGTATATCACTTTCTTCATGTATCAGAGAAAGAAATTATCATAGTGAAGTGTTTGTGTCAAGGAGTTATGAGTGTGTAGTATTTAAGATTACAAAAGGGCAAGCGATTGACTTCGCCTGCCCCGATTAATAGCAATAATCATGTGTTGTTCTAAGAAGCATTACTTAATCAATGAAACAGTGCCTTTATATCACCCACCGATGAAGAATTGATTGCGGTATTGTAGTCCCCGACCTCAATCTCGCAGATGATACCATAACCAATTTTATCATCATACATCGTTGCATACAGTGATTCATTATAACCAGATATGTTCTCCCTACCCCGTGATAATCCACTTACACCATAACCATCCCAGTCATTCAGTTTTATTCGTTCCTCTAAATTACCATCTGAATCAAAGACCTTGATGCATGGAGGAGAAATATCATATATCACAAATACCCTCTCCCAGCCATAAGCCATGCCTATAGCATAACCATCAGAATTAGAAAACCATTCCCATGTGGAGCCATCCCACCTGTATATATAATAACCGCAATAGAGTGAAGCATATAGTGTTTCCTTATCATAATTTGCACAAATACCATAACTGACACCTGGAGATTCAGAAAGTTCACCTAATAAAATCCCGGTTTCCTTATTGTATATCTTTACGGGCGATGGACCATCATAACCACCTTCTATGATGACAATGGTGTCTTTACCTTCATAATAATATGGATATGCCATATCGTAAACATAGTAGATTGCCTCAAGCTCCTGCCATTCCTGAATAATATCATGACCCTCATCGTTTCTGAACTTGCAGAATTCGCTATATTCAGAATCATCCCCACATGCCCAGATATTGCCGTCCTCAGGGTCGTATGCAAGCCCCCAGACACCATATCTTGGCTGGTCTTCAAGTTCAAAGGTTCTTATTATGTCTCCCGGCTCTGCATATAGCATTAGAAATGTTGTAAGCAATATTGAAACTATAGTTAATACTCTCATACCAATCACCTCCCTTTATATCTATCATTTAT
>QMNJ01000084.1 GCA_003647715.1 Candidatus Coatesiibacteriota bacterium | reverse complement strand
GAGAGAGGCATGTATAAAGCTCGCAGAATACAGCTCTGACGAAACAGTTTTTGCCCTTATTGATGCATTGAAGGACCCGGACTTTACGGTCAAGAAACTTGCCATTGACGCCTTAGCGAAGATAGGAGATGAGAGGGCAATACAGCCCATTATTGAACTATTTTCATCGGACGACAAGTGGTTGAGGAGAGAAGCAGCGGAAGCGGTTGCAGAATTCGGGGAAGATGCTATACCCTACCTTAGAGAAGCAACTGAGAGTGAAAAGCCCTGGGTAAGAGAGGAAGCCCTCATCGCGCTGGTTAAAATAGCATCACCTGAGACCATAGAGATATTTGAGTATATGAGCAATGACCCCGACTATGAGGTAAGAATCCGTGCCATTGAGGGTCTGGCAAAACTGGGTCACACCGAAGTAATACCAACCTTGATTGAACTGATTAGGACTCCTGACCTCACTCTCCGCTCTGCCGCCGAGGAAGCATTCATCTCCATTGGCTCTCCTGCTGTTGAATACCTGACTTCCTACATAACTGACGAGGAAGTCAATGTAAGGCAATCTGTTGTAAGAGTCCTATCTAGAATTCCTGGTGAGGAGTCAATCCCACCCTTGATAGAAGCCCTGAGTGACATCTGGCCTCAGGTGAGAAATGAGGCGATAAAAGGGTTGATAAGAAAGGGAAGCGAGGCTGGACCATACCTGATGGATGCTTTTGCCACGGAGAACCCCAGGATTATCTCTGCTATTGTGAAGGTTCTGGGCGAGATTAACTACAGGCAATCAATTGAGAAAATTGCACCTTATCTATCAAATGAAGATGAGGAGATAAGAGCCAATGCAGTCCTTGCTCTGGGTAAACTGGGAGCATACAATCTAAATGATAGAATCACTGAGCTTGCATTTGATAGGTCATCCAATGTCCGCTCCAGTGTGGCTCTCGCACTTGGACACTTGAAAGGAAGCGATAGCATTGACACCCTTACCGAGATGTGGAAGGAGGAGAAGAATGATATTGTCAAGCGTTCTATATGTAAAGCACTTGGAATGCTCAAAAGCGAAGCGGGTATCAAGGTGCTCAAAGATGCATTGAAGGACAAGGACTACCAGGTGAGAATTGAAGCAGCGAAGGCACTGGGCGAGATTGGTTCTCCTGCCGGCATAGATGCACTAAAAAAGGCGAGGTTTGACAGTGAGGAGGAGGTAAAGAAAGCGGTTTTTGAAGCCCTGAGAAAGATAGGAACTCCAGAAGCCCTTGAGGCACTTCAAAGATAAACTATGAGTTAGGGTGGTGAATATGGAAAAGAATTTTTATACCATTAAGCAGTTGGATGAACTTAAAGAGAGAAGAGATACGGAATCTCTCATCGGTTGTCTTAGAGACAGAAGGCGTCAAAATCGTCAGAGGGCTGCAGAGCTTCTCGGTGAGATTGGAGACCCTGTGGCTACCGACGAACTGATAAAATGCCTTAAAGACGAATCAACACCAGTAGTGATTGAGGCAGCCAGAGCTCTTGGCAAGATAGGAAATGAAAAGGCGGTGGAACCACTTATCGCACTCTTCAAAGAAGATAGAAAGAGCATTAATGAAGTAGCAAGTGACGCCCTGGGTAAGATTGGAAGACCTGCCCAGACGAAGTTAATAAATCTGTTGGATAAGGGAGATGAGAAAGAGAGATACTATGCAGTGAGAAGTTTAAGAATAATTGCGGACAAGAATGCGGTTATGCCACTCACCATAGCCCTCAGAGACGAATCTCATAAAGTGAGAAAAGAGGCGGTAAGAGCACTCGGGGAGATAGGTGACCCTATCGCTATACCTTTCCTCATAAATGCCTTTGGAAACCATCCCAGGGAGGTAGCAGAGGCACTGGTCAATATCGGCAGGGACTCAGAAGAGAATCTGATAGAGATGCTCGGAGACAGGAGAAAACATGTCAGGGCATTCTCTGCCTGGGCACTTGGAGAACTGAGGTCTCAGCCCGCCATACCAATTCTCACCGAACTCCTGTATGACCGCTCGGATATCGTGAGAAGAGCAAGCGCCTATGCGCTGGGCAATATCGGGGATGCAAGGATTGCTCCAGCGCTTCTTACAACCCTGGGTCAGATTTGGGAGCCGGCGGCGAAAGCTCTCGGAATGCTAAAGAATATGGAGGTGATAAAACAACTGCAAAGATTGCTCAAGTCAGATGACCCCACGGTGAGGGAGTTCGCATGCTGGGCTCTCGGCGAAACGAGGCTCAAAGAAGTAATAAAAGACATTGCAACACTACTCAATGACTCCGAGCCATCCGTCCGCAGGCAGGCGGTAGAGGCGCTCAGAAAGATGCCCCACAAAGAGGCGAACAGACATCTTATCAAAGCACTTAGCAACTCACATGCGCCGGTCAGAAAGGCGGCAGCGCTCGCACTCGGTGAGAACAGGGTAACAACCGCCATAGATGAACTGGCAAAACTCTTAAAAGACAAGGATAAAGATGTCAGAAATGAAGCATTTAATGCCCTGACCAATATCGGGACAAAGAAGGCACTCAAAGCATTAGAGGATTTTTAGTATATGAAAATTATAAAATATATGCATATAAGAATAATTCTAATATTGCTTATCTCACTACCTCTCACAACCCTCTGTAAGAGCGATACAGATAATTACACCGATGTTGACAGAAATATTGATAGAGCAGTAGAAGAAGGTGATTATGAAACTATATGGAAATTATCCAAAGACCCCGACCCTGAGATAAGAATTAGGGCAATGAATGGCTTTATGGAATTAGGAACAGAGAAATCAAGGTCAAAGATTGTTGATATGCTATTTGATATAGACCCGACTGTAAGAGCTCACAGTGCCGAACTGCTGGAAAAGATTGGATGGAAGCCAAAAACCGATTTTGTAGCAGTCCAATATTACATCGCCAAGAGAGATTGGAAGAAAGTAGTTAGTTATCAAGAGAGCGCCATAGACCACATAGCCACCCGTCTTAAAAAAGACACCGACCCGCAAATAAGAAAGGAGGCGGCAGAGGCATTAGGGGAGATACCGAGCGAGACCACATATAACATACTCAACGAGGCATACCGTCACGATAAAGACCCACAGGTGAGATTAACAGCATATCAGAGTATGCGAAAGATACAGAAAGTAATGACAGAAGAACTGGTGAAAGATAGGGATAATAAAGGGATAGACAGTAGATACATTCTGGTAGGCATACTCATCCTGATGGCAATATTAACTACACTTATATTTATCTTGCCAATGATAAGAAAGAGGGGAGAAACAGGGTAGGTTTATTGCTTCTCCCCATAAGATAAAAATCATCCAAAAATTAAATCACTATCCAACCTTCTCGCCACAGTGGGGGCAGAACTTACTGCCCTTTGGTATCTCCTTCTTGCATTTTGGACAGGTAATAATCTCCTTCATTTTTGCTCCACAGTGGGAACAGAACTTCGCATCTGGTGGATTGAGTTCACCGCACCTTGGACACTCCACACCTGTTGCCTGCTCTTTTGTGAGGTCAGCACCGCAGAATGAGCAGAACTTACTCCCCGCTGGTATCGTTGCCTTACACTTTGGACATACTACTGTTTGACCCATCATTGACTGCTGAAGCATCTGTGGCATCATCATACCCATTCCGAGACCCGCACCCAGACCGACGCCTGCGCCCGCCTCTCCACCCGTCTCCGCCGCCTTCTCCATGGACTTTGCCGCCTTGAACTGAAAATACCTGTTGATATCACCTACTGCTCCCATTCCTGTCCTCTCATCAATGTATGCCTCAACCTCCGGCGGTGGTGTTATGGCGTTGATGAAGAAGTCCCTCACCTCAATGCCATACTTACTGAAATCAGATGCTACCTTGGTCTTCATACCAGCAGATAGCTCATCATATATCTTGGTGAGGTCTAAAATGGTGCTCATTGTCTCACCCAGAAGGTCAGTAAACCTTGAGACAATGATGTTTTTAAGGAAGTCCGCAATCTTCTCTGTGGTGAACAGACCCTCAGAGCCAACAATCACATTCACAAATATCTGAGGGTCTTCTATCTTCATAGTGTATATGCCATAAGACCTCAAACGAACCATTCCCAAATCCTTATCCCTGAATAAAATCGGATTTGAGGTTCCCCACTTCATGTTCCTGAACACCTTCATATTCACGAAGTATATCTCTGCCTTAAAGGGAGTTTCACCGGTGGCTAACTTCAACAGACCCGTCAGAAGCGGGATATTACCAGTGGTTAAAGTATGGCGTCCGGGACCAAAGACATCGTACGCCTTACCATCCCTAAAGAATACCGCTGACTGGTTCTCCCTGACAATCAACTGGGAACCGAGCTTCAGGTCTGCCTCACCCGAGGGAGGAAACCTTACCACCATCTCATCGCCCAGGTCTTCATGCCAATCAACTACATCTATAATCTTACCCAATATCTATACCTCCAATATCAGTTTCTTCCTCTCTTCCATCTCATCGCCGAAATTATGGAGTTCACTCTCCAGATTGTTCAATGCATCCTTGAACTTCTCGCCATTGATGTCAAAGGCGCTCTTCAAATTCTCAATGTCATCCTCAAGGTCTAAGACATACTGAAGAAGCTTAGCATCAAATTCATATATCCTGTCCAGGTCTTTTTCCTTCACCTTAACTGCGTCAAAAAAGCCCTTATAGCCATAGGTAGCATATCTAACCTTGTCCTCTAACAACTCAAGCATGCTTGATATCTTCTCTAGTGAAGTGAGTTCATCTAGCTTCTTCTCCGAGAGCAGTCGCTCCTTCAATACCGTTATCTTATCCCTGTGCGATTTTATCTTATCTGCTATATAGACCCGAAGGAGCTTGTCTGCTTCTCTCCTGGTCTCCTTCTCCTTATAGCCGGAGTAGCCAGGTATGTGCTCAGCACACCAGTCAACGAATTTCTGCCTGGATTCACCCACAAGGTCTCTTAAGTCATCCAAATCTCAATCCTCCTCATAAAAAAACTATATAAACTAATCAGAAACCAGATACAGAATAAGCGTCACACCTGCTGATATAGCGCTTGTTATACCCAATGCCTTCACTCTAACCATCTCATCCTCTGGTTGGAAGTAATAATATATACTTATCGCACCAGTGGTTATGGAAGTTGTCGTTGTAATCCATCTTATAGGATGCGCAACAGCATCAAACTTGGTCATCTTCACCTTCTTCTCAAACTCTTCTTTGTCTATCGGTCTAAGTATATCATCCATGAATGACCTTTCAAATGTTATCTTCTCAAATGTAGGATTTGTCCTCTCAAGAACCAAACTGACCGGTCTATCTATCCGACCTATAATCTCCATCGCCTCAAATTCAATGACCCCACCTTCTCTCTTGACAATCGGTGTTTCTTCTTCCACTTCTTCCTGTGCAAAAAGTAGAGAAACCCACATAAGATTAAGGAGAATCAAGATTGATAATATTTTAATTGCCTTCTTCATATACACATCATATCTCAATATATATTTGAACTTACCATCTAATATTCTACCAGATAAATTAATTACTGACCCCCCTCTGTTGAACTCTCACCACTATTATTCTCCGTGGCTGTCTCTGTCTCAACTCCTGTCTCGGGCTCTCCCTCCATCTCCACGCCCTCTTCCTTTAATGTCTCCTCACCCATCCCTTCCTCGCCAAATTCCCCATATTCCTCCTCGTAATGGGTAGCCTCCATTTCATGTTGTGGTTCAGGTGCCCTATAGGTTTCAATTGCACCCTCCTCCACAATCTCTGCCTTTACCCAGTATTTATCTTTCTCATCAGACCGCGCCTCAATTCCAATTATATTATCACCGACCATAAGGTATGGAGTAATATCATAGTTCTCTACTGTCTTCCATTTATCATCCTGACCTACGATATTGCCGTTGACATATAGAGTATAGCTCTCGCAGGCAGATATATAAATATAATGTGGTTTTGGCTTCTTATGTAATGTCAAACGCTTGACAATATAAATAGGTGATGGGGGTGGCATATCTATAGTTGCTTTATCCCATACAAACATTGCACCAGAAAGCCCCTTGAAACCAACTATCTTTAACTTATCTTTCTCCCTTATCATACCCTTGGAAACCGAATCCCAGTTATCAGCCACCCAGTTGAATGGGTCAGTTGGAGGTATATTCCAATCAGATGGTGGTGAGGTGGTCACCTTCCAGCCCCAATCGGTTACAACATTCTTACCTGTATAATCCATCCCAGCAGCATACATAGCTGGACGAAGTTTTATCAATCTCTCTTTTGATTTATATACCCATTCACTCTCTAAGCCGTATGAATCAGCAACCTCTCCAACCTTCTTATAAAGTGTTTCAGCCATCTGGTCATACTGGTCCTTCTTGATGAAGAACTCATCAAGATAATCACCCAGTTTTGTCTGATAATCAATTACCTCATCCGTAGTCATTCCCGGTGGTGTTATCGCCTTTTCATATGCCTTTGCACACTCTTCACTTATCTCTGCCCACTTGAATAAACTCTCTAACAACTTATTCTCCGCCTTCTCTACCCATTCATTTTCTATACCCTCTCTTCTGGCATAAGCAATAACCTGGTCATAGTAGTTCACCGTCTTCTCAAAAAACGGCACTGTATTATCAAGAAGTATTGCTACATACTGTGCCTCCTGATGGAAGTTGGGGAAAGATGGTCTCTCAGAGTCCCTCCAGGTATCAGCAAACTCTTCATAGACCTTACCAGTCATATACATTGCTGCAGTGGTGAACTCTGGAATATTATAATTCATCATCCCCTCATAGTATGAATTCAGCTTCTGGGCAAGTTCAAGTTTTTTATTGAAGCTCGCTTGCATTGCCTTCTCAGGAAGAT
>QMNJ01000083.1 GCA_003647715.1 Candidatus Coatesiibacteriota bacterium | reverse complement strand
TAGAAGAAATAAAATATACTTACAAAAATTATTATTCAAAACTATTTTAATAAATAAAATCACAAAACTTCAATGCGTCAATGCATAAACCACGATATTTGTTCCCATCTGGTATGCCATCTCTCGCTTCTGGGGAGGGTCATTATGGACTTCGGGCGCCTCCCAGCCGTCGCTTAAATCAGTATTGTATGAACAGAACACGCATAACCGCCCATCAATGAAGATTCCATAGCCCTTCGGGGGTCCTCCGTGATGTTCGTGTATCTTTGGTAACCCATCAAGGTCATAAAAGCAGTGATATATTAAATGTGACTTTGGTAATTCAACCAGACACCCCTCACCGAATATCGCCTCCATCTCAGCACGGAAATACTCATCCATACCATAGTTGTCGTCTGCGTGTAAGAAACCGCCTCCCTTTAAGTAATCAACGAGCGCACGCCTCTCCTCCTCTGTGAAGGCAATCCTCCCATGACCTGTGATATTAATAATCGGGTAAGATTGCAGGTTGGGGTCGGAGAGGGATACCACCACATCCTCCTCTATATCAGCCATTGAAATGCCGGTCCTATTCTCCACCTCATAATGCAGGTTTGGCAGTGAGGTAGGGTTTGCATACCAGTCGCCACCACCTCCATACCTTAACTTGGCAATCACAATATCCTCACCAATTACCCTATTCGCTGTAGAGGCAACCACCACTATGGTTATGAGAATATAACCACACTGTCTTATGAGTTTCATCATTAAAACCATTTATCAAGGGAGAATCCCACCATCGCCCAGTATGCAAGGGTACCGATAGCGAGACCGAGAGCAGAGCCGGCAATAACCTCGCCGATGGTGTGTATCTCATTTCTTATGCGTGATATGGCAATCATCAGAACGGGAACAAATACCAGGATGGATACAAGCGGATTAACGGTGATTAGGGTGAGAAATGTCCATATACAGAAGGCAACGGCAGTATGACCGCTGGGCATCCCACCAGTAAGGGGCAATCCCCTTCCTATAATCGCCTTGGTCACCACCACTGCGATTATCGTCAGAATGAAAGCAATCAAAGCTACATGCTCAGGGGTTTTCTGGACATACACGATAGTGGAAAAAATAGGTCCCTTTATCTTAGGCATAAATATCAGATAACCGATTACGATAGATGCGATTGCTGATACAAGAACAGCCCCAGCTGAGACATCTTTAACTATGCGCGCTATAGGATGGAGTGTGTCCACCACCAGATTAAGTGAAAGTTCTATGGCAGTATTGAACATCTCGGTGATGAACACCACGCCTATAATAAATAATAAGATAATCAACTCTGATTTTGAGATGGAAAACATTGCACTTGCTACGAGGACTATAAGAGTTGCCACGATGTGAATCTTCATGTTCCTCTGGGTTCTTATTGCATAGACCAGACCCTCAATGGCATTATTGAAACTCTCTTTCAACAATCTAAACGACACCCTTCTCCCCCTCATATGAACTTAAAACAGTGCTTAATATCTCATCTGTCTTCATCTCCATTCTCTCCCTCTCCTCTTCTGTTTGGTCATCATAGCCAAGCAAGTGAAGAAGTGAGTGAATCAAAAGGGTCGCCAACTCTTCAATAAGTGAATGTCCAAGTGCCTTTGCCTGCTCATCCGCGGTCTCAACCGAAATATACACCTCGCCCAGTAGATATCTACCACTATCATCTACGAAGTCATCTTTATCATAGGGAAATGCAATACAATCTGTTGCTCCTTCAACTCCGAAGAACTCCTTGTTCAGTTCGCTGATACCCTTATCGGTCGTGAAAACAACATTTACATAGGAGTCAGGAGGCATTTCCATCTCTCGCACAGAGATTGAAGAAATAGTTAGAAGTTTGTCCTCCATATCATAAAAGGGACCATCTAACAAAACCTCAACTTGTCTGTTTCCTGAATCTTCTCTATGCTCCCGTTTCTGCATATTTAATCCTCGTATGATACATTACTGTTGTCGCCTCTATAATCACATCCGTTGCCTTGTTTATCTCTTTCAGCGTTAGGGGGGAATCGTCAAATTGCCCATCATTCAATCTGTTTTCTACTATTGTTCTTATAGTTCTACGAATATTGGTTGGCTCTGGATTTGATAAACTTCTGACTGCTGATTCTGCTGCATCTGCAATCATCAATATAGTTGACTCCTTGGTGTCTGGCTTCGGACCCGGATATCTAAAATCAGTTTCCTCCACAACCCCATGCCTATCTTCATCCAATGCTACTTTATAGAAGAATGAGATTAAAAATGTTCCATGATGTTTTCTAATCATGTCAATTATGACATCCGGCAGACCCCACTCTCTTCCAAAATCTACTCCATCTTCCACATGTTTCTTTATAACTAAACTAGACATCTGAGGAGAGAGCTTATCATGTGGCTTTATATCAGGTGGTTGATTTTCAGAGAAGTATGATGGATTCTTCAACTTACCAATATCATGGTAATAACCACCGACTCTGGTAAGAAGAGCATTACAACCTATGACCTCACACGCCCTTGAAGCGAGTTCACCAACATTGATACTATGATGGTATGAACCAGGCGCCTCAATTGCCAGTTTTCTCAAAAGAGGGTGATTGAGGTCAGAAAGCCCTATAAGACGAATAGAACTGGAAAGACCCATTATCCGCTCAAATGCTGGTATAGTAACCCACGCCAGGAATACACTGAATGCACCTCCAAGCCCTGCCCATAACATCATACTCAGAATCTGACTTATGGGTTGAACCCTTACCAGACCTATTAACAGCACAACCAAAGAAATTACTCCAACTACCATAATTCCCGCCTTTATCAGTCCGCTGTAGTGTTTAATTTTGAAGGTGGAGAGAGAACCCGTTATCGCACCTGCAACTGCACTAAGGGTAACACCCATATCTAGTCCAGTGACAATTCCTCCCATCATTCCTGCCAGAAGCGCCATTACTAAACCCGCCTGAAGGTCAAAGAAAACCGTAATTATAATAGAGGCAAAAGCCGCTGGAAAAAGAAGCGAAGCATAGTTATAACTTGGAGTGATGAATTGCATAACCATACGACTGATAAAGACCAGAATCACCAGTATAATAGCAATTGCCACAAGGTTGCGATTGTTCTCATATATCTCAGGGTGTGTCTTGGCGATGTATATTCCCAGTATAGTGACTATGGAAAGTATCAGAAAGGCACGACCCAGCCAGATTGTAGCATAGCGGATAGAGGTGATATTTTCATTCAAAGAAACAAGGGCAATCTCCTGCTCTTTGGTCACCCTCTTGTGTGCCTCTACTATCTTCTCATCCTTGAGAACCCAATACTTGATAGGGCTAATACGGGATAAAACCTCATCTATTCTGTGTTTTGTGGCAACGGTGTTTCTCTCCAGATTTGCCCTTATCATCATTCTGGCAATTACTGCTGCTGTGCGCGCCTTCTCTTCATCTGATGGAAAATAATCTTCAGCAAGAGTAAGAAGGTAATCCTCTATTCCCTCTATAGTGATTACATCAGAAAGGAGAATCTCTTTCTCACCCTTAGCATTTGCAATAGAGATAGAACTTATTCCCTCGCTCTCTAAAGACGACCTGTCAGAAAGGACGCCCTGGGACATCACACTCTCAATCATCATTGAGACCGCGTCTTCAATGTCTGCTCTCGCTTTGTCATTAGCGAGTATACTCCAGGAGAACTCAGGTAGCGATATGCCCTGTTTATCCACCGATGTGGGTCTCTTCTTTTTGAGTATTCCACCCATAATCTGAAAGAAATTCTGGTTATGAGTTAGTGCTATTTCAGTAATTTGATGATTAATACTATATATAGGGGCTACTTCGCTTATTGCGGTCTCCCTCTCTATCTGAAGGGTTTCGTCATCTTTATAGACGGGAAAATCAAACGGAGCAATGATATCGCGCGGGGCTACCTCGCCCGCTTTCAGTTCGGGAACCTTGCCAGGTAAGCCAGGAGCCGAAAGATAGGCAAGAGATAAAGAGAGGGCAAAAGCTATTAAAATCTTTAGATATACATTCCTCTTCTTTAGAAAGTTGATAATCAAATAGAGGGGATTTTGACTTCCCCTCGCAAATCTGAATAACTCACTCTTATCACTATTTTTCATTTATGATATTATCCCTTTGCTTCTTCAACTCTAACTTCTTCTTCTCTTCATGTCTTTCATATGCAGTAACTATCCTCTGAACCAGTTTATGCCTTACCACATCCTCCTCGGTGAGATATACAAAAGACAGGTCTTTAATACCTTTTAGAAAGTATTGAACCTCAACCAGACCGGATGGTTTATCCTTAGGCAGGTCAATCTGGGTAATATCACCGGTGATAACCGCTTTGGAGTTGAAACCCAGTCGTGTGAGAAACATCTTCATCTGCTCATTGGTGGTGTTCTGGGCTTCATCAAGAACCACAAATGAGTTGTTAAGCGTCCTCCCTCTCATATAGGCGAGAGGAGCCACTTCAATGGTCCCCCGTTCAATATCGCTTCTTATTCTATCAAAACCCATCATATCGTTTAAGGCATCATAAAGAGGTCTCAGATACGGTGAGACCTTCTCCTTGAAGTCGCCAGGTAGAAATCCAAGGTGTTCCCCTGCCTCTATTGCCGGTCTCACCAGAACAATCCTGTTCACATCTCCTCTGGTAAGATAGAAGACCGCCAGAGCCATAGCCAGATATGTCTTTCCCGTTCCAGCAGGACCTATACAGAATGTAAGTGTATTCTTCTTTATTGACCTCACATATTCTCTCTGACCTGCGGTCTTTGGTCTTATAATCCTCCTCTTATAGGGGACCGGAACACCATCAAGGAGTAAAGCAGCAACACTTGTTGTATAATCACCACTTACCATCTTGATGGTAGAATAGACCTCATCTCTGGCTATTGACCCCCTGCTATCTGCAACTTCAATGATATCAAGCAGAATATCCTGTATTCTATTCACATTGTTCTCCTCACCACGAATGATGATGTCATAACCCCTTGAGATTACCTTAGCAGGGAATACTTCTTCAAGTAATCTAAGGTTTAACTCGTTCTCTCCAGCTATCTCAACCGCGAGCGCCTGATTATCAATAGTTATCCTCGCTTCTGTTAGACGAGACAATACAAACCACCTCTGAAAAACAAATTTATCTTGATATTATATCAAAACATAATGACCTAGAGTATACACAAAAAGGGGCAGCAATGGATAAGCTGCCCCATACCTTATACATGACCTCATATTAAGGTCTTGGTATCTTTAGCTCCCAGCCAGGGTAGATAAGGTCAGGGTCTTTTATGAGGTCTCTATTGGCATTATATATTTCAGGCCAGCGAGCATAGTTGCCCCAACCATAGACCTCCGGATACTCTGCCAGTTTGGAGAGCCAATCTCCCGGCTTAACGACATATATATCATATTCGCCGGGCTTTAGGTATCTCTCATCTTCAGCATATAATGTTTTATAGAAGTCCTGAATCTTACGCACTACAGCAATCTTCTGCTCCAACTCACTATTTTCTGCTCTCAGCTCCTCTGACTTTGCCTCAAAACTCGCCTTCTCGTCTAACATCTGCTGTGTCAACGCCTCTAAATCCTTACCCTTGGTCTCCTTCTTTAATGCATCCCAATCCTGTGCAAGGACGAAGGCAGGGAGCAAAACAAGAACCAATATTACTGCTAAATATCTATACATCTTTTAAACCTCCCTTTGCAATATTTTTCACGGCTTAGTATTACTTTAACCAATCGATCCCTGCCTCTGGATCTTCTTTACCGTGAAGCAGAGGTGTAATCTCTTTCCCACGCTTCTCCTCTTCCTCGTTTCTCTTGGCATGAATCTCTTTATGCTTCTCTTTTACATCCTTCAATGTCTGTATCTCCTGCTGAAGTTCGTCCTTATACTGAGCATTCAGGTCTAATAAACGATTGTATTCATCCTCTGCCTGCTGTTTCTGAACCTTTGCCTCATAGTAAGCAATCAACTCCTTAGATGGTCCACCACAGCTGACTACTACTGTTCCTAAAGTGAATACACCTAAAATAACCAGGAATAACAGTTTCTTACCCATAACCTGGTCTCACCTCCTCAATCTCTAATTTATAATCTAACATGTCAGAAAATATTAACTAACAATATAATAATTGTCAAGAATAATTTAGATAACAAAATGGGTTATATCCGCTTAATACTTTACTCTCCTTCTACCGCTTTAGATATAGCCAGTTGAAGATATACCTCCGCCTCTTTCACATACCTCCCCTCTGAGGGAATCTCTCTCGCCAGGTCTAGATATCGCCTCCAAAGTTCAACTGCCCTATCGGGCTCAGTATCCTGGAACAGAAGAGCCAGATTATACAACGCCTGCAGGTGCTGGGGCATCAATTCAATTACTTTCTCATACTCTCCTATCGCCTCATCATACCTGCCCTGATAACCAATAGCTACAGCAAGATTGTAGTGAAGATGAGCATCCATTGGAAAAAACGCCAGAGCGGTTCTCAATACTCCCTCCGCCTCCTCAACCTCGCCCATCTGAATCAAGGCAATACCCAGATTAAGATATGAGTTCTTCTGACGAGAGTCAACCTTAATCGCTCTCCTCCAGTATTCACTTGCACCCTTGAGGTCTGCCTGACCTGCTCTTACAAGACCAAGGTTGTGTAGAATATAGGGGTTATCAGGGTACTCTTCAAGCAACTGCTCAAGAACCTCCTCCGCCTTATTATATTCCTTCTTATCAATCAATTTTAATACTTCAATATAATTAGGGTCATCCGAAATATCCATAAGAAATGGTTGAGAAACCAATATAGTAACTACTAAAAGAAGTGCATTGATTGAATAACTCATACAACTACTCTATCATATAT
>QMNJ01000082.1 GCA_003647715.1 Candidatus Coatesiibacteriota bacterium | reverse complement strand
TTGTCATCATCGGGGATGACTGAGAGGTATATGGAACAATTGTATGAGATGTTGAAGGGTATGGGTGATAGATACCTTGGGGTTCAGAGGGAGAGGTTGATTAAGGCACTTGAGGAGATTGATTGGGAATTGTCTCAGATACAGGCGTCTTCGTCCATATTAGAGGGGTATGCCGGGACAGGTGATTATAAGAGGGCTGGTGAGATGGCTGAAAAACTTCACCAACTGCTTGGACCGATAGGTGATGAGATAGAGTGTATGATGGCTGAGACACTGTTCTTAAACCCGCAGATACTCTCTTCGCTTGAGGAAGCGGGTACCTATCTTGAGGGTGCGTCCGGGTCGGAAAGTGGTGGTGAGATGATGGCTAACTTAGAGGGTGCACAGGAAGAGCTCGGTAGGGCGAGGGGTCAGATTGGCAGGGCTCTGGAGGGCATCAAAAGTGCCTCATCGCCATCAGGTCTTAGCGACTTCCTCAGGTCGCTGTCTCAGGTAATATCAAATCAGGGGGAGATGGGGGAGATGTTGAGGGAGTATCTATCGGGTAAAGGTGCTTTTGATTACAATGCCCTGATGTCTATGGCGGCAATGCAGAGGGCGATAAGAGAGTCGCTGGAGAGGTTGTTGAGCAGATACCAGTCGCTCGGAGACACACTTAAGGGTCTTGAGGGTGCGATTGAGGCGATGAAGAAGATTGAGGGTATGCTCAACGAGGGAGCTGAGGCGGAGAGGATAAAGGAGGAGCAGAAGCATCTGATGGAACGCCTGTTGAGGAGCGAGAAGGCGATAAAGAGCAGGGGGATAAGCAGGGAGAGAAAGTCAACACCAGGCAAGGACTATGTTGACCCCACGGTTCCACCGATACTACCTGCGGGTGTGAATAAAAAATCCACACTTGGGACCGCTCCGATGGAGTTTCCAGAAAATCCATATGGTATTGGCGAGAGCGAAATCATTTATGATTATTTCAGGTTGCTGACCCAGTGATGTTCAAAAAAATCGTTTCAGTTCAAATATTGTTGTTAGTATTTCTGTTGTCAATTGCTCATAACGCCCAGATATCTGATTTTATCAGGGTGATTGGTTATGTAGAGGATGGGGAGATTGAGATGGCTGAAAATATCCTGAACGAAATTGTTACTGATGAGGGCTCAGATGCTGAACTGGTGTATATAGCGCTGGAGATGGATGAAGCGATTGGTATTGGAAGTTGTGATTTTGAGTGTATATACATCTATGGAAAGGCACTGCTTGGTATGTATAGGGGTAGTTATGATGAGGCGATAGAGCTTATCAAAGAAGGTGATTTTGAGGGTAGATTGAGGTTTAAGGCAATGGAGACACTGGGGGTGCTGTATCAGAAAAGCGAGAGGTGGGAGGAGGCGATTGAGGTGTATGAGGAATTGTATAAGATGTCAGATGATGAGAGAAAACCCTGGTATCTGTATTATCAATATCAGATATATACTATTATTGGCGATGATAAGAGGGTGGGTGAGGTTATAAAGAAGTTAGAAAAGGAATACCCGCTTTTTATGGAGGCGGGTCTTAAAGATTAGAAGAAATCAATACCCTCTTATATCCTCCAACTTTTTCCTCGCATACTTTACCCATACAGGGTCTGTCTCCTTCTGGTAGAGGTATTTCCAGGTCTTTATTGCATTTGCGGTGTCGGTTACTTTCTCATAGCACAGCCCGAGACACCTCAGAGTTATCAAATTCTCCTCGCTCAGTTTCAGGGCGGTTAAGAAATAATCAATTGCGTTCTCATAGTCGGCTTTATTATAGGCGATAATCCCAAGGTTGTGGTATATTCTTGCGTCTTCCCTTATTGACAGTGCCTTTCTGTATTGGCTCTCGGCTGATTCATTGTAGCCGAGGTGCTGATATAAGACACCAAGATTGTAGTATGCAGGGAAGAATTGGTTTTCAATCTCAATGCACTTCAGATAGTATGAGATTGCCTTATTCAGGTCTCCTGTATATCTACCCTCATCACCGTATTCTGTGATAACCCCAAGGTCATAGTAGATAACCGCCTTTTCGCCATACTTATCTATCAGTGACTTCAGTTCCTCCTCTGCCTGAGAGTATTTAAGCCCATCCGCCAGTTTAATCACCTTGCTCAATTCGGTTTCAAGAGTTGCCTCCTCTTCCTTCTTCACCTCCCTCAGACCAATAGGGGGTATAGTTTGCTCATCAACCTTATAGGGGTCGTCTTCTGGTAATTCCTCTGAGTGGGGAGGTAGTGGTATTAAAAGCAGGAGTGTTATCAGAATAGGGTTAACTATCCGGAGATAAGCCAAGTATCTCATCTATCTTTCTTGAAATCAGATACAGGTCATCTGCGACCTTCTCTTTGCTGAATATAATCTCTCCCGTCTCGGGGATGGCTTTTGTCAGATGTATGGTATATGACTTCCCGCTCTTCTTAATATCACCAAAGTAGATAGTAGTTGCGTTTAGTTTCTTGCCTATCTCAACTGCATCTTCCAGTGACACCTTATCACCCTTCTTTAATCCGCGCCAGTCCATCGCCTTGAGGACATAGGGTGTATCGGTTAGAGCATCGTCCATGAATATAAGAGCATTTCTAAGATATGCGGTTACGACATCTGAGATATATTCATCTCCCTCATTGGAATGAAATGGTATCACCACTACATCACGAATGCCCTCAAGTTCCATCTCCTGTCCGTGAAGGGATAGGGAGAGAGTTAATAAGAGTAATACAACAGGCAAGAGATACCTCATTATTAAACCTCCATTCGGTTTATTAATATAAACTCAAAACTTACACTCATCCGGAAAGTATTTCCTGTATAGTTCTATTCTATCGGTTATGTTCTGAAGGTTTTTGAGTATCAGGTTATGTTCTGATTCGTTTGCTTCTTTTACATAGTTGTAAATGTTGTTGGCAAGTTTTTTGGACGACTTGGAAAACTCTAATAAAGTGAGTTCATGTCTTGCCATTCTTCTGGTGCTTCTTGCATAGGAATACATGGTCTCAATGAGGTCCACAAATGCCCTCTCGCTTACTGTTATGGTCTCTGGTGGGTCAATGTTGTTTCCTCCTATGGAGAGGCGGGCACAGTATCGGGCATCTTCAAGGACGGAGACAAGTTTATCTAATAATTGGTATAGTTCTTGGATGTCATTTCCGGAGTTGCTCTTTATTCTTCTGATAATATCATCTTTTATCCCTATTGCCTTTGAGAACGCTTTGTTTCTATATTTTACATACAGGTCCCTATTCTTGAAGATAATTTTCTCACCAGGTTTAGGTCTTCTTTCAGTTTTTGTCTTCATATTTGGATATTAGAATGGTTTGCCCTCAAGGGGCGCCTCTATTATCTCTGTTCCCGCCAACCTATCGCCAAGGCGTCTTCCCCTCTTGGAAAATATGGCGATTAACATATCTATAATGTTGAGAGGCGGGATGAACCATATGATATTTCTTAAAAATGAACGCCTGATACCACAGGGTCGTCTCTTCTGTGATTGTATCAGGATTATACCTGATATCTTCTTCCCGAAGGAGCCGTATGATGTGAAGCCGTCTCTGAACAGCAGGTAGAAGATAAAGAACGCACCATAGACGGATATAAGTGTTATCTGGTCTTCATATTGATTAGGATTAGACGGTAAAAATGGGTCAATATTGAGGGCTGTTAAGACCATTGTGGTAATAAGAAAACCCAAGCCCAATATGATACCATCTATGAATGCTGAGAATATTCGCTTCACCCTGGTGAAACCGCCATACTCGCTCAATCGGGTGTCAATGCTGTCTTCGTCTATCATGGAGGTGGGTATGGCAAACGCCTTATTCGGGTTCATGCTTCCAACATCAACCTTTGATATTTGGTAGTCCCTCAGCCATTCGGGGACCCTCGCCTCTTTTTCTGTTTTCTCCTCTAATACCTCCTCCTTCTCTAATTCATCCGCTCCTAATGGTTCTTCCTCTGTTATCTCCTCAAGTTGTTCAATCTCATCCAACTCGAAGGACGGTGTCTCTGGTGTTTCTTCTACTAAGTCGGGTATTAAGTCCTCATCCAGGTCAGGAACCTGCGGAGTTTTCTTGAGTTCCACCTCTTCTGGTGCGGGGGGAACCATGATGCCCTCATCTGGTGGTGGAGGCGGTTCTTCCTGGGTGGGTATAGGTGGTGCTGTTGGAATCTCTTCTTCTAATTTGGGTATCTCTTCTTTAGGTGCTTCTTTAGTGGGAACTTTCGTTGCAGGGGGGATGATGTCTGAGAAGTCGGTTGAGTCCTTTATCTTAAGCCATGTGTTGCCATCAAAGATGTAGCTTTCTATTGTAATTTCGCCTGAAAGTATCATCTCCTTTATATCTTCATCTGTGTATGGACCAACAGGTCTTCCACCTATACTAATATGGTAGTTTTTCACCTTTATCTGGTCAAAGAGGGGAGCGACCTCTGGCATCTTGTCTGCTTTTATCCATACTCCACGGTTTATATCCCATATTGCATCTTCGGGTGAGATTGTTTTGTTGGTCACCAGCGCCTTCAACTCGTCAAATTGTAATGGACCCTTTACTTCATTCTTGATATTTACAAAGTATCCCCCCCTGTGCTTTTCAGTGGGTATGAATATCTCTCTGAAGGGGGGGAAGTCCTTCGCTTTCATCCAGTTCTTAATCTCTTTTACATACACCAGGTCATCTTCGGTATAGCGACCCTTCTCTACCAGCATCTTTATGGTTTTGATGTCGTAGGGTCCGAAACGCTTTTTACTGATGGCAATAAAAAACTTCTTTTCTTCCATAGTTTATTACTATATAGTTTAATATATCATATTCAATACTCAATAAAAATGTAATAAACAGTTTACTATATATCTTGACAATATAATATATATTATTTTCATCTGTTTTGAACTTGGCGATGAGAAGAACCTTCGCTATTTTGGTGATATGTATCTCAAGCTCTATCCCAATAGCCCCTATAGCCAGAAGGTAATGGCTATGATGAGATGAGAAAACGCCCTCACATCCGTGAGGGCGAAATATTACCAGATAATACTACGGTTATATGTGTTCATTGCCATAGGAATGGCGACGAACTCTACGGCGAGTTAACCCACCTCTCCTACCGGCAGGACAGTTCTGCCATATACCTCATTCAACTGTAAGGCAATGGCAGCATAAATGGCGCTTGCGCCACAGATTATACCCTCAATACCTGCTACTCTCTGCATAACTGTGCTCCCTGATGCTTCTGCTATAGCGAGCAAATAAAATAGGATGAATAATGTTCCGAATACCACCTGAAGTGCTCTATTGAGCTTTAGGGTGCCTATGAACATAAGATTGGTGAAGATTCCCCATATTAGCAGGTAGAAAGCCATAGCTGAATTACTGACAATTGCATCCCACCATTTCATATTTGGAATAACAAGAAGAAATACTAATGAGAGCCAGAACAGACCGTAAGAGGTGAATGCGGTGGTTCCAAATGTATTACCATTTCTGTATTCCATTATTCCTGCAAATACCTGTGCGAGACCACCATAAAATATTCCCATCGCCAGTATCATACTGGTTAGGGGAAACAGCCCTGCGTTATGCAGGTTCAGTAGGACTGTGGTCATGCCAAAACCAAAAAGCCCAAGTGGCGCCGGGTTGGCTACTCTGTTCTCTGGCATATCATAACCTCCTGATATAGATTAACATACATCAATAAACAAAGGAGATTGCTCTTCCAATCTCTTACATCTTGTTCATATTCTCTACGATAAATTTTGCGAACTCACTGGTCTTTACCTTGGTGGCACCATCCATCTGCCTCTCCAGGTCGTAGGTAACCTTCTTCTGCTTTATAGTTTCACTTAGTGCTTTCTCAATCAGGTCCGCTGACTCAAGCCAGCCCATATATCTGAGCATCATCACTCCAGATAGTATCAAGCTGGATGGATTGATTACATCCTTATTGGCATACTTGGGTGCGGTTCCGTGTGTCGCTTCAAAGAGAGCAACATAGTCCCCCATATTTGCACCTGGCGCCATGCCCAGACCACCTACCTGAGCCGCACAGGCGTCTGATATGTAGTCGCCGTTTAAGTTTGGTGTTGCGATTATGTCGTATTCAAGTGGTCGTAATAGAACCTGCTGGAACATACTATCTGCTATTCTATCCTTTATCAGTATCTTCCCCTCGGGCACCTTACCATCATACTTCTTATACACTTCGTCCTCGGTTATCGTTATGTCTGGGAACTCTCGCTTTGCGGTCTCGTAACCCCAGGTCTTGAAAGCACCCTCTGTGAACTTCATGATATTGCCCTTATGCATCAGGGTGACGCTCTCTCTATTCCACTTAATAGCATACTCTATCGCCTTCTTTACAAGACGGGATGTTCCGGTTATGCTTATCGGTTTGATGCCAACGCCTGAATCGGGCAGGATGTTCTTGCCCATATCCTTGTTTATGAAGTCAATCACCTTTTTTGCTTCTGGTGTTCCCTCTGCCCACTCAATTCCAGCATAGACATCCTCGGTGTTCTCCCTGAAGACGATTACATCAAGGTGCTCTGGATGCTTTACGGGTGATGGAACCCCTGGTATCCATTTTACAGGTCTAACACAGGCATAGAGGTTAAGCGTCTGCCTCATGGTCACATTCAAGCTCCTGTATCCACCGCCCACCGGCGTGGTGAGTGGACCCTTGATGGCAATAATAAACTCCTGAATTGCCTGTGGTGTCTCATCGGGAAGAACTATACCCTCCCCATAGACGCTCTGCGCCTTGTCCCCCGCAAATATCTCCATCCAGGCAATCTTTCTCTCACCATCGTATGCTTTCTTAACCGCACCATCAAGAACCATCTTCGTGGCACGCCAGATGTCAGGTCCCGTGCCATCACCCTCAATGAAT
>QMNJ01000081.1 GCA_003647715.1 Candidatus Coatesiibacteriota bacterium | reverse complement strand
TGTAATAGAGAGTGCCTGAACAGGATGGCATATATCAATATAGACAGTTATCTTGCCCGTTGTCCACTTTTATATCTCTCACCGATTAAGGGTAAGGGATTGGTTGGTATTATGGGAGAGGGTGTTGATTTTTCAAAGAACTGGTTGTATTTGGATATTGAGCCCTCAGATTATGAGCCATTTTTCTACCCATTAACCTCAATAGGAAAGATTGTGATATGCTATGGTGGACCGGAGGTTGCTTCTTCTTGGTTCTCATCGGTTGAGTTGATGAATATTCCTGTCAGGCGAGAACAGCCGATTACGGGGGTATTTCTGTCAGATGGTAATTTCAACACCGAGAGATACAGGTTCTATACCGACTTCTCGGTGCCGCACCTGAATACATCGGTTGGTGGCGAGCGCAACCTTACCAGCGGCTTTGGAAGATACCCTAATACATCCTATGGCTCATTATCAGTTTCGTCAATTGCGACTTCAGATTGGCTTGAGATACCTGTTGATTTTGTCTATTCCGGTGGTGTGGTTAATAGGTATTCTGATGAAGAGTTTGATATGGGCTACAAGTTGATATCGGTAAAGCCACGGTTTAATTGTGATGGGTCGGTGTCTCCATTCATTAGGTTTGCCTATCTTTCGGGCGAGGCAGTATCTCCTGATGCCCTGTATGATATTGGTGGAGGTTTGAGATTCGGCTCGGGAGATAATTTAACCTTTTTACCGACTTTTAGTATAAGAGACCTTGGTGGTCAAAGAATATACAATTTCAGTTCTGACCTTTTACTCAGGGATGAAGGAATGTATCTTATAAGTTGTCGTTCTGACTACATATCATATAATAATAAGAGAATAGCAATAGGTCTTTCGGGCAGTTTCTTCACCAACTCAAATATAGTGCCTTTCGTATCTTGTATGGGTGACCTTTGGGCAGATGGGAACAGAAAAAAGGACAGTATTATCGGTGGAGTAAGATTGTATATCCCGGATAGAATGCGACTTCAGATATTTATGAGGTCTTCAAACATACTGGAAGAGAGAAAAAATTGTGCTGGTCTGGAGAGTGATATTATTCTCTGGAGAGGTTTCAGGGTTAGGGCTTCTGGTTATAAGTGTTTTTCTGATATACCCTATATTTCCAATTATGTGGTTAATGGCTATTTTGGATTTGATAGGGAGATTGTGAATGAGATAAATCCCTTTGCTTATCTGGGGATTAGCAGGTATGGTTCATGGCTTCAGTCATATGAGGCAAATAAGGCAGAAGAGCCAAGGTCGGAGCCCTATACCAATATATCGCTTTCAGCCGGTCTCACCATCGGCTCCTTTGAGGTATTCGCAAACTTTGATAACCTGTTGAACACAGAAATAACAGATGAAGAGGGAAGTTATCCTCCCGAGCCAAGGAACTACCAGTTTGGTATAAATTGGAAGTTTCTAAATTGAGGTGAAAACTTGACTTGGTGAATATACTGGATTTAATTGTAAAAAAGAGGGACGGCGAAGACCTGAGCAGAGCAGAGATTGAGGGCTTTATAGACCTGGTGGTGCGTGGTGAGATACCTGATTACCAGCTTGGTGCTTTTCTGATGGCAGTATATCTGTGCGGATTGAATGATGAGGAGACGCTGTATTTGACTGAGGCGATTGCGAGGTCCGGGAGAATGATTGACCTTACCAACCCCGATTTTCCAGTTGTTGATAAGCATTCAACTGGAGGTGTGGGTGATAAGGTGTCTTTGATTGTGGCTCCATTGGTCTCTGCCTGTGGAGTTGGTGTGGGTCTCACTGCGGGAAGGGGGCTTGGGCACACAGGAGGAACGATTGACAAACTGGAGGCAATTGAGGGTTTTAAGACATGCTTGAGCGAAGATGAGATGAGAGACGCCCTTCAAAAGGTGGGTTGTTTTATTGCCTCTCAGAGCGATGATGTTGCACCCGCAGATAGGGTGCTATATTCAATGCGGGATGTAACCGCCACCGTTGAATCCATACCACTGATAATATCAAGCATTCTGGGTAAGAAACTGGCGGTTAAGACAGATGGTATTATATTTGATGTAAAGTATGGTAGAGGTGCATTTATGGGAGATAGGGCGCGGGCTGAAGAATTAGGGGATGGTTTGAAAAGGGTGGTAGAGATGTTTGATGGCAGGTGCATGGTAACTTACACCGAGCATAATTCACCCCATGGGAGAGCAGTAGGTAACGCAATAGAGGTTGTAGAGACGATAGGGTTTCTAAGAAATGAGAAGGTGGATGAGGGTTTAAGAGAGGTATGTTATAGGGTTGGTGCTTTGATGTTAGTAATAGGTGGGGTTGTAGATGACATAGAGGGTGGTAAGGAGATGATTGAGAGGAGTCATAGAACGGGTGAGGGATTGAACAGGTTTGCAAGGATGGTTGAATTTCAGGGGGGAGATGTTAGAGTGGTTGATGATGTGGGGATTATTAATCTGGCTGATAGATATAGTGTGGTTTCTGAGCAATGCGGTGTAATAGAGATGATAGATGCGAGGGTGGTGGGCGAACTTGTCAGGGATATAGGGGGTGGCAGAAAGAAGATTGGTGATGAGGTTGATGCATCGGTGGGCATTGAGTTAATGATGAGTGTTGGTGACAGGGTAGAGAGAGGAGATGTGATAGCAAATATTTATTGTAGGGATTTCAGTAGTAATCTAAGAGAGAGGTTTTTAAGTGCTGTAAAGTTATCGTAAATAATTTATTGAAAAAATGACTTATTATGTTATTATACCCTAACTATTAAACAACGCTGATGGGAGGTTGGCTGATTTGGACAGAGAAAAAATGTTAAGGGATTTTTCTACTTATCTTAGTGTAGAAAAAGGTCTCTCGCAACTATCTATTAAAGCATATATAAGTGATGTAAGGATATTCTTAGATTCTCTTGGGTCAAGAGACCCCTCCCGGATTACGGAGTCAGATGTGGTGGATTTCATTAAGGAGAGGAGAGAGAAAGGGGACAAGGACACCACGCTGGTTCGTCGCTTGTCATCAGTTCACGCTCTAATATCTTTTCTTAATTTAGAGGGTGTATTGAGAAGTGACCCTATGGAGATGTTAAAGAGACCCAGATTGGAGCAGAGGTTGCCCAAAGCAGAGGACAGACAGAATATTGAACTACTGTTAAATGCTCCCTATAATGTGATTTCGGATAAACGAGAGAGGGGGAAGCTCACCGAGAACAAACACTCAAAGTTGTTGAGGGACGCGGCAATGCTGGAGGTTGCATATTCCACTGGACTTCGGGCAACAGAGTTGGTGAACCTCAAGGTTGGTGATGTGGACCTGAATGGGATGTATTTAAGGACGAAAGGTAAGAGGGGTAGGGAGAGGACCATACCCATTGGTGAGGTAGCGAAGAAGAAGATTAAGGAATATTTTGAAAATAGAGGGGATTACTCCAATGAGAGCCCGCTATTTGAGGGAAAAAACGGTGGACCCATCTCCAGGAACTGGTTCTGGTTTATGGTGAAGCAATATGCAAAGTATGTTGGGTTACCAGCGGATGTCAGTCCCCACACTATCAGGCATTCTTTCGCCACTCATTTGCTTGAGGGAGGAGCTGACATAAAGACGGTTCAGGCACTACTTGGGCATAAAATGATATCATCTACACAGATATATACAAAAGTGACATCTGAACGGAAAAAGGAAGTCATCTCTAGGCACCCCGGAAGTTAAGTGTTGTTTGATATAGCATTATTAGTGATTTAATTCTTGTTATTGTCTGATTAAAGGTTGCTATGGATTTTGTTTATTATATTAAGAGTATCTTATTAGGTTTGCCAGGGATTCTATTCGCCCTTACAATCCATGAATATGCACATGGCTGGGTTGCATACAAGTTTGGTGACCCTACCCCGAAGATGGCAGGCAGATTGACGCTAAACCCATTGCCCCACCTTGACCCCATTGGAACCCTATTGATTGTCTTTGCCAGATTCGGCTGGGCAAAGCCTGTGCCCATCAATCCAATGTATTTCACAGACCGCAAGAAGGGAATAATCTGGACCTCTCTTGCTGGCTGTATTGCTAATATCCTTTCAGCACTGGTGTTTGGTATAATGTTGCGATTAATATTACCCTATATTCAAGGTTCGGGCAATTTAGGTATAGATATACTATATATGATATTGTTCTATGCTATGTTCATTAATTTAATTCTTGCCTTCTTCAATCTGATACCCATTCCGCCCCTTGATGGTTCAAAGGTGTTAATGATGTTATTACCAAGAGATAGCGCAATTAGGTTTGCACAACTGGAGAGGTGGGGACCGATGATACTTATATTTGTGATATTCTTAGGAAGTATCACCGGGTTTGGCATACTCCGTTTTATCATATTCCCTCCCGTTAGTTTATTCTGTTATATTTTTACAGGGCATTCCCTAGAGTATTTATGGAGGGTGTATAGTGTTTTATTGTTGTAGATATATCGTAATGATACTCGTGTCTGTTTTGTGTTTTACCCTTTTAATAACCGGTTTAATTTATTCTCAGGAGACGGTAAGATTAGAAAAGTTCAATATGTCTATCACCTTCCCCGAGAGGTGGGAGGTCCACACTGATATGCCAGCGCCGTTAGTGCTTGGCGCCGACAATTATAAGAATGGTGCTCATATTGCTATTACATTTATGGAGAACTATGCAGACAAGACGCCATCAAGGGGCTACATGAAGGGTATTTTGAAGGAGACAGAGAAGAGAAACTACAAGGAGACCAAACCAAACTATGAACGACTGTCTATGGATGATTATAATGTCGCAGGAAAGGAGGCGGTATGGATGGAATTTGTCTCTGCTGATTCGTCGGGTGATTTTCACGAGGTGGTGGTGGTATTCCCCATAGACAGGAAATACTTCATCTTTGCTGGTATGCGGTGTTACGAAGGTGTATTCAGTGAGGTAGAAGAGGAATTTAAGGGCGTTTTGGAAAGCATCGTGTTTCATTGAGTGCATTGGTAAGGGCTTCTTTATATGGAGAAGAACAACAAGAAGGGTAAGATATTATCTGGTATCAGACCAACCGGACCCTGCCATATAGGGCATTACGAGGCAATACTGAAGAACTGGGTTCGTTTGCAGTATGAGTATGAAACCACCTATGAGATTGCAGACCTACACGCCCTTACAGATAGGACTGAAACCGGTGACCTCAATGAGAATATCTATGAAGTATTGATTGACCTCCTTGCTGTTGGAATAGACCCCGAGGTTTCAACCATATTTGTGCAATCTCATCTTCCACAACATTCAGAATTACACCTCTTACTGTCCATGATAACCCCTGTTCCCTGGCTGGAGAGATGCCCAACCTATAAGGAAAAGAAGCAGGATATACAGTCAGGCGAGGGGATGGGTTATGGGTTACTTGGCTATCCTGTCTTGATGGCGACTGATATCCTCATACATAAGGGTGAATATGTCCCCGTAGGTGAGGACCAACTTCCTCATCTGGAATTGACCAGGGAGATTGTTCGTAGGTTTAACCATCTGTATGACGATGTATTTGTAGAGCCACAGGCGATTCTGACCGAAACACCCAAGATACTGGGGGTTGACAACAGGAAGATGTCAAAGTCGTATGGCAATGCCATATTTCTGAAAGATACTGATGACGATATAAGAGCGAAGATTATGATTATGATAACAGACCCCAGGAGGGCTTACAGGAAGGACCCGGGTCATCCAGAGGAATGCAATGTTTATTCATTCCATCTACTATACAACAGTGAGAGAACAGGGGAGATAGCAGAGGCATGCAGGAATGCCGGTATAGGGTGCAGGGAGTGCAAGGCGGAGCTTGCAGATAAGGTTATTGAGGTATTCAGTGAGTATAAGGAAAGACGAAGATACTTTGAGGGGAATAGAGAACTTCTTGATGATATTATAAGAGAGGGTGATAAGAAAGCGGAGGCGGTGGCATCGGATACGCTTTTAAGGGTAAAAAGGGCGATGAAACTGGTATGAAGTGTATCGTGCACCTTGATATCTTTGAGGGTCCATTAGACCTGCTTCTGTTCCTTATTGAGAAGAACGAGATTGAGATATTGAATATTCCCATAGCGGAAGTTACCGAGCAGTATCTGAGATATATTAAGTTGATGGAGAATCTGGACCTCCACATCGCATCTGAGTATTTTATGATGGCGGCAAAATTGCTTTATATCAAATCCCTGATGCTTATTCCAAGAAAGTCAATTGATGGAGAGATAGAACTTGAGGGTGACCCGCGGGAATCACTGGTTCGTCAATTACTGGAGTATAAGAAGTATAAGGAGATGGCTATTAGGTTGAGTGATATACTTGAGGAAGAAGCAAACTACATCTCAAGACAAGAATCTAATAAGAGAAGTGATGTGCCGGTTGATACAGAAGAGGTGGAACTTTATTCTCTGGTAAAGGCGTTCAGAGAGCTGATGAAGAGAGCTCAGGCGCCTGAACCATCTATGGATGTATTTATAGATGAGAGTAGAATACTTGAAGAGACAGAGTTAATATTGAGACTTATTACATCCGAAACTCCTATGTCTCTTGAGAGATTGATGAGATACTATATCCACAGGGATGAGTTCACAGTATGGAAGGTAATTATAATTTTCATTTCACTTCTTTATCTGATGAGAGATAAAAAGATAATTGTGTTTCAAGATAGTCCTTACGGTAGGATAATGGTAAGGGTTAGAGATGGAGAGTAAGAAGGCGATAATAGAGGCGCTCCTCTTTCTATCTTCTCGACCCTTAAAAGATGAGGAGATAAAGGCAATAGTGGGCAGGGATGTGAATATTGACATATTAATTGAGCAGTTAGAAGAAGAATATAGAAGCAGTGGTAGGGCTTTTACCATTAGGAGGGTTGCGAATGGATATCAGATGTTCACAAGACCCGAGTATTCGCCTTATATAGATATGCTATTTAAGGAGAGGAGAAGGAGGTCGCTTTCGCGGGCTGCACTTGAGACCTTGGCAATAATTGCTTACAAACAGCCGACAACAAAGTCAGAGATAGAGTGGGTAAGAGGGGTAGATTCAAGCGG
>QMNJ01000080.1 GCA_003647715.1 Candidatus Coatesiibacteriota bacterium | reverse complement strand
TAGTAGATCTGTTAAAAAGACATTTTTTGAACCAGAATATATAGGAAAAGAGAAGAATAAAAAGCAAGTTCATGAAATTAAAAATACTTACAATAAACATTTAGATTTATGTAGAGCAATACATGCTGAAGAAAGAGCAATAATACAGTTAGCTAGGTTGGGTGGAGTTTCTATTATAGGTTCTATTATTTACGTAACGACTTTTCCTTGTCAATTATGCTCAAAAAAGATTATAGAATCAGGTATAAAAGAAGTTGTATATTGTGAACCTTACCCAAATATAGAGGGAAAAAAATTATTATATCAATCTGGTATTAAGTTGCGTGAATTTGAGGGTATAAAAGCTAGGGCTTATTTTAAATTGTTGAAAAAATAAATTAAATAGTGTATATTATTTAAGTAGTGAGAGGAGGTTGTCATGAAGAAGTGTCCTAAATGTAAATGTTATTCTATGTATATCGATCGTGAAAGGAATATTGAAATATGTACTAATCCAAAGTGTAATTATACTAATGGGAAGACATTTAGTTTTGGTATAGATTCTAAATTCCTCAAGGAATCAAAAAAAGAAGCAGAGGAAAAAGATTTTTTGGGAATATAATAGTAAGACGTAATAGTATATTAAGCGACCTTGATTTAGGTCGCTTAATTTTAAATTTCCCACCATTGTTTTTATCTCCCTTTCCTCATATAATACACCTATGCTCACCTTCCAGGATATAATCTTGAAGTTGTCGCATTTTTGGTGCGATAGGAATTGTGTTATTGTTCAGCCATACGATATTGAGAAGGGTGCTGGCACCTTCAACCCTGCCACCTTCTTCAAAGCCCTTGGTCCCGCTCCTTGGAGGTGCGCCTTCGTGGAGCCCGCAAGACGACCCAGGGATGGAAGATATGGTGAGAACCCCCACCGCCTGGAGAAGCACTTTCAGTATCAGGTGCTTCTGAAGCCCTCGCCCACAGATGTTCTTGATACCTACTATGAGAGCATAAGAGCACTTGGTATTGAGCCGGGTGAACACGATATTCGCTTAGATGAGGACGACTGGGACAGCCCTACCCTCGGCGCCTGGGGACTTGGCTGACAGGTATTGCTTGACGGCACAGAGATTACCCAGTTTACCTACTTCCAGCAGATGGGCGGGTTCTACCTAGACCCCATCACCTGCGAGATAACCTATGGACTGGAGCGCATTGCCACATTCCTGCAGGGCGTTGAATCCATATTTGATATTGAGTGGGGGGGTGGTCTGAAGTATGGTGATATACGGCTGGATGAAGAGAGACAGCAGAGCGTGTATAACTTTGACGAGGCAGACCCGGAGGTGAACAGGATGTTGTTTGAGACATTTGAGAAGGAAGCGGTGAGGTTGTTAGAAAAGGGGTTGTATATCCCTGGCTATGATATGGTGATGAAGTGCTCTCACATCTTCAATATTCTTGATGCCCGTGGGGTGATAGGCGTAACCGAGAGGCAGGCGTATATTGGCAGAATACGGCGACTCGCCCGCCGTTCCGCAAAGCTGTATCTTGAGAGTGTAGGAGTTGAGGTGAAGTAGTTATTAACAGGAATAATATGGAGAACATAAATATTTATCATAGGTTAATATTCGGGGACAGTGAAAATGACATTATTTTCTTGAAACTTATTTATAATAAAATTGAAGAAAATAATCCTGGAGAACTCCTTAATTTTATAAATTCTCACCCTATCATTATGGCTGGGAAGAGTTAAACCTATTTTTTTATGGTCTAATGGTCTCATCATATCTTAAATACCTTCTCCTCTTCATCTCCTCCTACATCGCCGGTTCATTTCCAACCGCATATCTCATGGCAAAGTGGACGAGGGGTATCAGGTTAAGCGAATGTGGAAGTAAGAGCATAGGTGCTATGAATCTCGCCAGCGTGATGGGCAGAAGTTGGGCGCTGTGGGTCATATTCATAGATGGCTGGAAAGGGGCTCTTCCAGTTCTGGTTGGAATGGATATGGGGGGGATTTTTCCCTACATCGCCGGGTTAGGTGCAGTTCTGGGGCACAATTTCAGTGTTTTTTTGCGGTTCTGGGGTGGAAGAGGTGTGGCAACAATAGGTGGGGTGTTGTTTTTTCTCTCCCCATTTGCATTTGCGACTGCTATGGGCATAAACGCTCTGGTAAGGTTTACTACCGGCTATTCATATCTCTCCAACATTACTATGGCTCTCTGCCTGCCATTGGTGCTCTTTCTGTTCAAGGGTTGGCAGGCGGGTGTGATATTAGGTTGCGGGATGTGTGTGCTGGTTGTGTTGTCGTATGTGAGAAACCCTGATGTGAATTGGCGTGCAAGAAGAAGAGAGGGCGACTAGATTGCCATAGAATAGAGGTTGACCAGATGGTTATCTAATTAAATTTACAGTATTGTGCAATGATGGTAGAATAATCACAAATTTTCAACATCGTTTTATTATGGCAGGAGAAAATAGACAGTCAGAAGTAAGGTTCACAAGGACGATAGGGCTCTTCAGTGCCACCAGCATTGGTATAGGTGCTATGATTGGTGCGGGGATATTCGTCCTATCTGGAATTGCGGTTGGCTATGCAGGTCCAGCCGCTATTATCTCATACATACTCGCTGCCTTAATAACCCTGTTTACCGCACTATCGTATTCAGAGCTTGCGTCATCCATCCCCATAGCTGGTGGTGGCTATACCTATGTTCATGAAGCAATCGGTGGTTCTATCGCATTTATGACTGGCTGGTCAATCTGTTTTGGCTGTATGGTGAGCTGTTCATTATATGCGGTCGGTTTTGCTGAGCACTTCCTTGAGTTCTTCCACTCATTCGGGATAAGAGACATCGCGGTAACAATAATCGGTATAGTCATAGCGCTTTTCTTTGTCTTGTTGAATATCAAGGGCACTAAGGAAAGTGTAAGGACCACAAATGTTTTAGTAACACTTAAGGTGGCAATTCTGATGCTATTTGCATTGATTGTTTTCTTCTCTGGCAAGATGGACTTCTCAAACTTCCATCCATTTGTCTCACCCGATAAGGGAATTGGCGGGATATTCAGGGCAATCACAGTTATATATGTTTCATTCTTCGGTTTTGAGGTGATATCCAATGCGGGTGAGGAGATAAAAAACCCTGAAAAGAATCTACCCAGGGCTATACTATTAGCACTTCTCATACCGACGCTTATCTATTTATGCATTGTAATTGTAGTGATAGGGGTGCTTGGTGATAGGGCTGGAGAGACGGTAACTCCACTGGTGGTTATAACCAGAACGCTGAGAAGCCCATGGCTTTTGACTCTCGTCATCATCGGTGGATTGTTCTCAACAGCAACTGCTTTGAATTCAACTCTGATTGCCTCATCACGGCAGATGTATGCTATGGGTAGAGATGGCTATCTTCCCAGCATTATCGGTAAACTCCACACCAAGCGTATGACTCCTGTTGTGGCTCTTCTGGTATCAGCAGTGATAGTGCTTGTTTTTACTGTAATAGGTAAGGTGGACTTCATAGCAAAGGTCTCAAATGTAGCCCTCCTCTTTGCCTTAACACTGGTTAATATGAGCGTGATTATCTTGAGAAAGAAACAACCTGACCTCAGAAGACCATTTAAGCTTCCCTTTCACCCTGTTATTCCTGCACTGGGTATGGTCTGCTCCATAGCAATCGTGGTGGTTATGGATAGAACCACACAGTTGCTGGGTCTTATATATTTTCTTCTCGGTGGAATTGTTTATATTGTATATGCCAAGGGTCAAAAGGAGAAGCGTGAGAAGGCACGGAAACTTCAGGAGATAGTAGAGAAGCAGTTGCGACAGGAATATAAGATACTGGTCGCTCTATCCACTCTTGATAATGTGAGGGGCATTATGCGAATTGCCTGCTCGTTAGCCCGTAAGTATAAGGGTGAAATAGTTGTTATGACGGTTATAGAAGTTCCTCATGGACTTCCGCTGGAGGCGGGTCTCGGTGAGGTTGCTGTGAGCAGATTGCTTTTGAACCAGGCGGTGAATATTGCAAAGCAGTATGATGTTTCCGTAACCAAGCAGATAAAACTATCAAGACGAACCTCAGAAGCGATACTGGAGACAGCAGAGGAGGAGGAATGCAACTTCATTGTGATAGCAAGGGAGAAGGCATTGTCCTTGCCTGAGCGCGTGGTGAATACCGGTCTTGATGTGGTGTTGCGAAAAGCACCCTGCGATGTCGCTCTGTTGAAACTGAACGGAATGGAGAAGGTAAAGAGGATTGTCTATGCAGCGGAGGATAGCGCTGATGCGAAGTATGCCCTCTCTATATTACCTGCATTCCAAGATGAATTCAATGTGCATATAGTCGCTCTCCATGTAATAAAGGGAAGTCCACAGGTCTTTGAGCACCTCTCAGGTCAGATATTCCTGGATGAACTCCTGAAGGATTGCCCAATTAAAATTGAGAGGAAGATAATTGTGGCTGAGAGTGTGGAGGAGGGTATTATCAATTTTGTGGAACCAACAGACCTATTAGTTATGGGTCTTGGGAGTTCAAGCTTTTTAGAGAGGATTCTGTTTAGTTCCGTGTCTGAAGAGGTGTCAGAGAGGTTGGAGGGACCGGTGATTATGATAAGCAGGTATGTGATGAAGAAACAACCACTTATAAAGGTTCTTAGACATTATGGCGAATAACAAGGTAGTAGAGTTTTTCCTGGCTCCGGTCAAGCGAGTTGGGGCTGACCTGTATGAGGCGCTCCCTGGGATTTTTGAGGGAGTCGTGATATTAATTCTGGGGATAATACTTGCATACATTACCAAGGTGGTGGTAAGAAGGTTGGTTCTTGCCCTCCATCTTGAACGGTTGGCGAGGAGATTGAGGACTGCCTCAATTCTTGAGAGAGGAGATGTCAGGGAGAGCGTAGCAAAAACCACTGCAATCTTGTGTTTCTGGTTTGTAATACTGATATTCTTGAGGTTCTCATTTCAGGTAGTCGGATTTGAGACGCTTTCAAAAATACTGGGCAGTATCATTTCCTATGTCCCCAACATCATCATAGCCATAGTAATAATGATACTTGCATGGGCGCTGGGTGCATTCATCGGTGGTGTTGTCAGGGTTGAGACCAGCGAGATAAAGGGGATAAACTCATATCTTGCTGGTAAAGTCGTCCAATATGTAATTATTGGTGTGGGAGTTGTAATGGCTCTGGAGAAGTTGAAGATTGCCACCCCATTTATGATTGTCTTCATCGCACTTGTCTTATTCGGAGCCATTTTAATATTTGCCATACCTGTTGGTCTTGCGCTGAAGGGCAGGATAAAGGAAGCAGTGGATAACATGCTGAGCAATAGACGCGAGAAGAGGAAGAGACCCGAAAGAGGTGAGGAAGAATAGGGCTGAAGAATTCCGTAGTCAAATCTTATTTGTAGATAAATCCACACTCATTTTGTTATTCTATCTCTAAATTATGGTATCGGGAAGAATGGTCAGGGCGGCGGGTATCCTCTCCGTCAGCACTCTTATCAGTCGCATCCTTGGTCTCATAAGAGAGATATTGTTTGCTGGCATCTTCGGTGCAAACTATGTTACCGATGCATTCCGTGTCGCTTATGCTATACCCTATGTTCTGCGACGCCTCCTCGGCGAGGGCGCTATGAGTGCCTACTTAGTGCCTGTGTTCACCGATATCAGGGCAAAGGAGGGTGATGAAAACGCAAAGATATTTGCATACACCGCATATACTACATTCTCATTGGTGGTTTTCGCAATTATTGCTATTGGTATTGCCATTGCTCCTCTAATTGTATTTGTCATAGCACCAGGGTTGAAGTCAAACCCCGAGGCGTTCAACCTCGCCGTCTATCTGGCTCGCCTGATGCTACCATATATGTTCCTGATGATGACCAGCGCTATGTCCATGGGTATCCTGAACTCCTATGAACACTTCTTCACCCCCTCCCTCTCTCCTATTGTGATGAACCTCGCCTTCATTGGTGCTATGCTCTATCTCTGCCCGCTTCTGGGAGGTGATATATCAAATCAGATTGTGGGTCTTGCCTATGGCGTGTTAATAGGTGGATTGTTGCAGGTTCTGGTTCAGGTTCCGGCGCAATTCAGGTTTGGAATAAAGTTCAAACCAATATTCAATTTTATGCATAAGGGCATAAAGAGAATGCTTCTTCTTATGGGACCCGCTATGCTGGTCATAGGTGTGGTGAGAATAAATCTGCTACTGGATAATATCGCCGCATCATTTTTGGGGGAGGGTGTCATATCTATCCTCAGCTATGGTGAGCGACTGCTCCAGTTCCCCCTTGGTATCATCGGCTTTGCCATATCAACATCATCACTTCCACTATTGTCAAGATACTTCTCGGATGGGAAACTTGACCAGATGAAGAGGACGCTTATGGAGGCGTTCACTCTGGCGACGGTGGTATGCCTTCCTGCTATGTTTGGACTGTTCGCTCTGGGGGGTCCGCTGGTGGAGGTGATATTCAGGCACGGCGCCTTCACTATGGGCGACGCCCACGCAACTACCAGTGTGCTTTATGCGTTCTCTATCGGTCTGTTTGGCTTTGTAGGTGTTCAGGTGCTGGTTCCTGGCTTCTACGCTATGCACGACACGAAAACGCCCGTCTGGGGGGCACTATCAGCGCTGGCTACAAACGGCACATTAAACTTCGCCCTGATGCCCTTCTTCGGTGCCTTCGGTATCGCCCTCGCCACATCCATCTCTGCCTATGTAAATGCATTGGTGATAGCCATGCTTCTCAGAAGAAGAATTGGTCGCTTAGGTTTCAGGGAATTCACTAAAAAAGCACTGAGGATTGCTCTTGCTTCAATAGTGATGGCGGTATTAGTGTGGCTTGCCTATCACTGGTTGATTACTATTATTGGTTATGGTCTCATAGAGAAGATTGTCGGTGTCGTTGTATGCACAGGTCTCGGTGTTGCTCTGTTCCTTGCTCTCTCAAAATTGCTGGGCATTACTGAGGTGAACGATATTATCTCCCGCCTGTTCGGAAGGTCACCTGATTAGGGAATAAAAACCTTCATATAAAAAAATTTATCTTAAATCGTTAGTTTTTGTA
>QMNJ01000079.1 GCA_003647715.1 Candidatus Coatesiibacteriota bacterium | reverse complement strand
TTTGATAAGATAAAAGATAGAATCTTCAGAATTGTAAGGTCCCATGACCCATAAAACTATGCTCTTTTAGGTTCAACTATTTTTTCTCAAACTTGCCCAAACATTTATTCTCTCTTCTTTCTTACCCCCTCAATCTTCCTCTGGTATTCTATTACCTTCTCTGCTATACCATCAAACGCATTTTTGAATTCATCATCATCCCTTACCGCAAGTTTACCCTCATCTGCAAGGGCAACCACCTCTGGCTTAAATGGTAAGCGACCTATAACCGGAACACCCATCTCCTTATACAATGTATCCGCTCCCCTTCCCGGAAATAGCTCTATTCGCTCACCACAGTGGGGGCAGGTCATATAGCTCATATTCTCCACCGCCCCAATCACCGGCATACCCACCGTCCTGGAAAAGGTTACCGAGCGACCAACATTGCCCACCGACAAATCCTGTGGTGTAGTCACCACAATAGAGCCACGAGCACCAAGAAGGAGCTGAGCCACCGACAGAGGTTCGTCGCCTGTCCCAGGTGGCGAATCTACCACCAGCATGTCAATATCACCCCAGGCAACATCCCCAAGAAACTGCCTTATGGCACCTGCCTTCATCGGTCCCCTCCATATCACACTATCGTCGCCTTTCATAAAGAAGCCGATAGAAATAACCTCAAGACCATCGGTGTATCTAACCGGCATTATCTGATTATCCTTAATCTCTATCTTCACACCCTCAAGACCCATCAACTTCGGTATGCTGGGACCATGTATGTCCACATCCACCAAACCGACTCTGTAATCCATCTGCGAAAGCGTAAATGCAAGATTGGTGGCGACGAAGCTCTTGCCCACACCACCCTTACCGCTTAGGACAAGAAGGCGCAATTTCACTCCGGCAAACTTATCTACAATCCTCTTCCTCTGCTCATACGACCTGTCGTCCTCACCCTTAAAACGCTTCACCTCAAACTTATTATTACCAAAACTTCCTTTTTCAGTCATCAAAGCAACCTCCTGACAATGAACAAAATTACTATTTTCTCTTTGGAAACCAACCCTTCTCTACCCGCTTCCTCTGAAGTATCAGTTCATAAGCAGAAAAACCTACAAGTGCTCCAAGAATACCAAACATTATTGATACTACATCATCATTAAAAAGGGTAGAAACAAATAAAAGTAATAATCCAAAAACAGCAAAAACAACCCATAATCTGTATGATAGGTGATATTCTATTTTTATTATAAGAATATGTAATAAGCCAATAAGTAAAATAATACCAATTCCAAATATAATACCTGTAAAATTCACAGCATAAACCTTATAAAAATATTATGAGCGGGATTAGGAGATTATCCCTCAGCAATCTTCTTTACAACATCATCCACAATACTTGATATAACATTATTATCAACCTTTAAACCATTCCTTTCTCCTTGATTATCCCCAACTTTAGTATCTTGGGACCCTAACTTATTATTCACCGGTTTACCACAGACACCACAATTAGAACAACGCTTTTCAATCTCCCCAACCTCAACAGTCCCACCAGAAACCTCTGCCAGTTTCTTAAGTTCCTCCTCGCCAAGTGGTCTTGCTCCTCCCAGTTGCCTGGCGATAAGCGATACCTTTGCCAGATGCTCAATTCGCTCCAGAACATAATACGCTTCAAATACATCCTCCCCAATTGTAAGCGTCCCATGGTTTGCCAGCAAGATTGCATTATTCTTCTCAAGATGTGGCGAGACGACCTCCGCAAGTTCATCAGTGGATGGGGTGGCGTAAGAGGCAAGAGGGATACTTCCGATGCTTATCACCACCTCAGGCAATATACAGATTGTAAGTGGTATCCTGGCGACTGCAAAGCCAGTTGCATAGGGCGGGTGAGCATGAACCACCGCCCCCACATCATCTCGCTTTCTATAGACCTCAAGATGCAGTTTTATCTCCGATGACGGCTTGCTTGTGCCCGCAATCACTTCACCGCTCATATCACACATTATAATGTCATCCGGCTCAAGGAAACCCTTGCTCACCCCAGCGGGCGTAATGAGTAAACGCCTGTTGTCAATCTTGATGGAGATATTACCATCATTTGAAGCGATAAAACCCTTTGCATACATCCGCCTGCCTATCTCACATATCTGGGTGCGGGCTATATGAACCTGTGGTGAAGTAATCGCCATCTAACTACCTGAAATCAATCAAATGTTCATCAACCTTACCGACTATCAGGGTTCGGGAGGGGATTCTATCCGCCTTCATCAACTGTCTCACCGAGTTTCCCTCATCCATGACCAGAACTATCTCGCCGGGACCAGCATCAACTCTGTCAATAGCAATGGTTGATGAGCCATACATCCTTAATGTCTTCAATTCTATGGGTCTCACCATCATCAGTTTAGCACCCTTAAAATGCTTATTCTTCTCCGTTGCTACAATATCTCCGACTACCCTTCCCAGCCACATATCTAATACCTGCTCCAGTATGGTGAGGGTATATAAAGAACAAAATCAAGAGCACTCGCCTCGCTTTCCACCTCAATCCTGTCTCCCGGCAGGTCCGGATACTCTACGGTGAACGCCTTGAGACCATACCCCTGAGCCGCTTTTAGTATCCTGGTTTTCGCCTCGGTGGTGCGCGACCCTGTCCTCACCCTATGGTTGTCCCACCACACACCCTCCATAGCGAAGCCGTCAATATTACAGACGATGTCGTCCCTCTTCAGAATATCACCACCCCCGAATACCACAATAGGGGAATCTATAAAATCGCCTCTGAATCTGTCAACCACATCTGATATCAGGTCCAGAAGTTCAGAACGGTGCTCCTCATACATTCTATATGGAAGTTCAGCATCAATAAAGATGCCGTCAAAACCCTTGGTCATCACATCCTCTTCTATATAATCACCTAATTCATTACGCCAGCCAGGGCACTGCCAGACCCTAATGGCATGACCCAGACGAACCTTACCCACCACCCCCAGAATCCAGGGTCTGAAGTTGACCTTGAACCATAAGGGGCTGTCGTTAAAGACCATACCTATGGGGATATGAGCAAGGGTGGTAATGTCCGCCTCATTGAGGTCTGAAATAGCATTCTCAGTGTAAAGGTCGGGGTCAAGAACAATGATATCAGGGGCTATCTCTTTAATGGTCTCAGTGTCTAGATACTCACCATATACCCAGAGCCATGAGGAGCCGGTGAGTTGGGGAAGGGCAAGTGATATAGACGAGACGGATGCTACTAGCAATAATGAGATGTATATTGACCCTATGATTCTATCTATATTATTCATTATACCTCACCTCAAGGTTATCAACTATGCCCACGATGGCGGAATCTACTGGTGCAAATGGGTCATCAAGTGGAAGGGATGCCTCACGCCCCGAGACCCAGATAACGGTGCTCTTGGGACCCGCTCTCACCGTATCCAGCGCCAGTATTGGGTCACCCTCCGGCTTCCCATCATCATCTATCGGTTGCAGAATGAGTATCTTATACGACTTTATGGAGTCAACCTTTCTGGTTGAGACGCACCTTCCTATGACCCTGCCCAGTTTCACCTTCGCTTACCCCCGCCCTTTTTGACAACTTTCCGTTTAACATCCCCCTCTGCCTTCATTACTGTCTTGGGTTTGGTAATCTCCAAACCCTCCTTTAGATAGGTAAATTTACCACCAACCTCAAGCGAATCTACAATGCCCATAATAACAGTATCCACCGGTCTGTCTTTGGTGAAAGTGGTCTGCCTTGCGGATGAACCTGAGGCGGTCATAACTACCTCCCCCTCGCCAGCCCCAACCGCATCAACAGCCACCAGAACATTCCGCTTATAGTCAACATCAATGGGATTTCCATACAGGTCACAGGGAGCAACAATGAGGAGTTTCATACCACCCATCTTCTCATCCTTCACCGTTGAGACCACACTACCAATAACACGCATTAACTTCATCTAATACCCTCCGCATTATGATTTTATCTAAATTCATCGCCTTTAGCAATAAATATACTCATAACACTTAACTCTATGTTAATCTGTTAATTATCACCTCAAACTGGGGATACTCATAAACCATTTTCTCCCTTTCAGCAAGTTCAAAATCATCTGGGTTGTAAGCAGGCGCCATTGTAGTGCCCATAAAAGCAAAGTCAACTCCACCCTCAAGCCACGAACCCTGCCACACACCTGCGGGAACCAACACCTGTGGTCTCTGACCGATGGCAAGGTCCACTCCCAGTGTTATCACCTCGCCAATTCCATCAGGATAGAGCAGAAGCATTCTGAGCGGACCACCCAGATAAAGGTGGTATATCTCATCCGACCTCAGGCGGTGAAGTCGGGAGACCCTCCTACCAGCCAATAGGTAATAGATTGCACTAAAAAGCTCCCTCACATCTCCCTCTTCAAGATTTATCTGCCTTCCATCCAGAACAATCGGTGACCGATATGTCTCCACATAATAACCACCCTCTGGAAATAGTGGCTTCAGACCCATTAAGTTAATAATCTCATCTGCGGTTATCATCATTAATACCTCCATTAAATGCACATATACTCAAGTATATACATTTTTTATATTAAAATCTACATACTATGGTCAAAAAACCACCAAAGGTAGCAATCGTGGGAAGACCGAATGTGGGTAAATCAACCCTCTTTCGCCTTCTGACCAGAAAGAGGGTTATAATAAGCCCCATACCCCACACCACCAGAGACCGTATCAGCGCCCTCTGGCAGATTGACGATGGCTTCGTTGAACTTATGGATATGGGGGGGTGGACAGAGAAGGGGGATGCCCTCGTAAAACACATTATAGAGCAGATTGAACAAGCCCTATCAGACCTGGATTTAATTATATTCATGGTTGACAAAACAGCGGGATTAAATCCCGACGACATTGCACTTGCTGAGCTCCTGAGAAGGACAGATAAACCTGTAATACTGGTAATTAACAAGGTTGACAGGGAGAGCGAGGAGGCGAATGCTTATGAGTTCGCCTCACTGGGCTTTGACAGGTTAATACCTATATCAGCAAAGGGTCGCAGAAATATCTCGGAATTGACCTATGCGGTAAAAGAAGTTATAGGGTGTCTGCCTACCAGAAGCGAGATAGAGGAAGACATCAGGGTGGCGATTGTAGGTAAGCCAAATGTGGGTAAATCATCAATATTGAATGCTATACTGGGCGAGGAGCGGGTGTTGGTAGATAGTGCCCCTGGCACCACACGAGATACTATAGATACCTATCTGAAATATCATGGAGAGAGCATCACCCTGATAGATACCGCAGGGCTTAGAAGGAAGGCGAGGGTGAAGAAGGCAGACCAGATTGAATGGCTCTCGGTCAGGCGAGCCATAGACGCAATAGAACGCTCTGATGTGTGCCTGCTCATACTTGACGCACTGGAGCCGATAACCCACCAGGATAAGACCATAGCCAGCTACACCAGAGATATGGGTAAGGGTTGTATTTTATGTGTAAACAAGATAGACCTAATACAAGAGATGACATCCAGATTGAAAGACGAGATAGAACTGAATGTCAGAAAACATATGAGATTCATACCCTATGCCCCAGTAATACTCACCTCCGCAGTCAGGAGGAAGAACATCAATAGGTTGTTGAAAACCATCCTCTCAATCCACCAGAACTGGAAGAGGAGGATAAATACCTCCGAACTGAACAATATTGAAATTGAACCGATTACCATAAAGGGGAAGGAAAGGAGGGTCTATTATATGGCACAGGTTGATACCAGACCACCGAAATTTATGATTGCCTCTAACTTCAGTGATAAACCACACTTCTCCTATAAGAGATATGTAGAGAACAGAATTAGGAATAATTTTGATTTTACTGGGACACCCATTATATTAAAATTCAAGAAAAGATGATGAAGTTAGCAATTGCATTTATAATTTCGTATCTGGTTGGAGCAATACCCTTCTCGTTGATAATTGGTATTATCTTCGGCGGGGTGGATATAAGGAAGATTGGTAGTGGTAATATTGGCTCAACCAATCTTGCGAGGGCTATGGGCTATAGATGGGGAATTCTTGCCTTTCTTATTGATGTTGCAAAGGGTGCTCTTCCCGTTTTAATACTTCCCAATACCCTTGGGTTGAGTGGTTCTCTCGGCGGTGTTGTTTGTGCTGTGGGTGCTATCATCGGACATATGGTGCCTGTATATCTCGCCTTCAGAGGGGGAAAGGGGGTCGCCACCGCCCTGGGCGCAATGGTCGCCCTTACACCTATCCCTGCAATTATATGCTTCACAATATTCATCATCGTAGTGGCATTCACCAGATTCGTATCTCTCGGCTCAATTACCGCAACATCCCTCCTTCCCCCTATTTTCATCCTCTACAACCACCTATCAGGCAAACCCACCGACATCCCGATAATCACACTGACCCTCATAATTGCCATAGGGGTTGTTATTTCCCATAAATCAAATATATCCCGCCTTCTATCTGGAACCGAGAGGAGAATCGGTGAGAAAGCAGAGAGGGGGAACTCCACAAAGTGAAGGGTATAGACATAGCGGTTCTGGGTGGTGGTAGCTGGGGCATTACCCTATCGCGCCTACTTGATGAGGCAGGTCACAGAGTCCGCCTCTGGGAGTTATATCCCGAGGTAATAGATGAACTAAAAACAAGGAGGGAGCACTCAAAGGTTCTTCCCGGCATAAAGGTTCCAGAGCGAGTTATCATAACTGGCGAGGAAAAGGAAGCAGTGGAGGGTGCAACACATATACTTCTATGCGTCCCCTCCCACGGCGTAAGGGATACCCTCATCAAAATATCGCCTCATATAGGCAATGACGCAGTGGTGATAAGCGGTGCCAAGGGTATAGAGACAGACACACTGATGCGAATGAGCGAGGTGATAGAGAATGTTTTAGGAGAAAGGGTGAAGGTAGGGGCATTGTCAGGTCCCAGCCATGCGGAAGAGGTATCAAGACGAATGCCGACAACCGTTGTAGCATCATCAAAGGACATAGATGTAGCTGAAGAGATACAGAGGATATTTATGCTTGATTATTTTAGGGTCTATACGAATACAGATATAAC
>QMNJ01000078.1 GCA_003647715.1 Candidatus Coatesiibacteriota bacterium | reverse complement strand
ATTTACAGCTTTTCTTCTATTAGTAATTTTTATTTCTGCATACTTCGGTTATCACTTATATAAATACCTTCTTCTGGGGGAACTTCTTGGACCGACCCAGAGCAGGATATGCAAATTGGAGAATGAGAACAGAGAACTGAAGGTGTCTCTCAATAATACTAGAGAATCTGAGAAAAGAGCGAGAGAAAAAATGCTGAAAGAGAGGAAGAACTTCGCCGAGAAGATGTCCAATTTTGAGACCAAGTTAAAACAATTGGAGAAGTTCTATAATGACCTTAGAATTATGGCTGGTTTTAAGTTAAATGAAGATGAGGCGAAGGATTTAGGGAAGGTTGAGTTCAAAGAAGAGGGAGCCATGCTTGGTTCTGAGACCGGGGAGGGAATTGGTGGTGTGCCGGAAAGGGGTATGGAGTACCTTCAGGTTCTTCTGTCCAACGATAAAATAGATAAGGTGTTTTTCAAGAAGAGTCATGAGTGGGAATTAAAACTTATGGAGGAGACAAAAAAGGCGTTTGATAATATGCAACTGATGAAGAGGTTGCTTGAAGAGAGGGCTTCAACACTTGATGATACACCGTCTTTGATGCCTGTTATTGGACCTATTACCTCGCCATTTGGTGTGAAGAGGGGAAGAGGAACACATACGGGCATAGACATTGGCGCAATTATGGGGACACCTGTAAGAGCTCCTGCGGATGGCGTAGTTATTAAGGCGGGCAGTGCAAGATACTATGGTAAATTGATTATACTTGACCACGGTAATGGATATACTACCAGGTTTGCACATCTCAGCAAGATAGATGTCTCAATAGGCGACAGAGTATCGGAAGGTGATATAATAGGTAGGGTTGGTTCTACCGGCTGGTCAACTGGTTCCCATCTCCATTATGAGGTAAGATTTAACGGTGTTCCACTTGACCCAATCAACTACATGAAATATAGCGAACCAGAGAAAAGGGAAAAAGAGGTGTATACTGTTGAATCAGGCATTGAGAAGGAGGATAAAGAAGGCGAGATGTTGAACGATACAGATGATTCTGATAGTGTATTAGAGGATGATGGGAAGAGAGATGATATTCAGTAGAAAGATTGCGGACAATTAAAAGAGATTCAGAAGTGATAGTATGGCTGAATTGTATGGTATATACAATAGTGAAATAGTTGTTGAGTTAGAGAATGGTAAGACCTTTGATTTCAGGGTTCTTGATAATAGGTATCTGGTTGAACCGATTAAGGGTGGTTTGTTCAATATCAGATGTGAGGATAGAGAGATATTTGATGTTATCGTATCTCATTCTAATAAGGCGAGGATATTAATTAAGCCAAGGGCATTAGATATACCTGTTCTCACAAGATTGAGCAGGGAGGTCGTGATATCTGAGAAGGGCAGGGTTTCTGGTTATTGCAAGGTTCCAATATCCATTGCTATGTATGTGATGTTAGGTAATGACCGATATCTGGTTGACGAGATAAAACCAGAATTGAGGAAGTTGCTTTATGGTCCTCCAACTGAAGAGGGGGAGATAGTATACCTCTATAACTCAGATTGGCAGACAGAACCCTTTGATGAGTTGAGTTCTTTTGAAGCGATGATGTTGACTGAAATACAGAATACTCAATCTATACCATCTAAATTTAGTTGCTTCAAGATGGTCCCAGCACATATACAGTTCTATCTGAAGGAGGAGACAGTATATACCAATAGAACGAAGATTGTTTTAGTAAAAGGTGAAGAGTGTGAGATAGAATACACCCCGGACCCATCAGTCGTTGGTGGGGAGTTGATTGAGGATATGCAGGAGAAACCCGTAAAAGCAATGATAACTAATTCGTTCAAATTGAATATAGGTAAGGCTAAGGAGTAATGAACATATAGTATATGGTAGATATCAGCTCAATAGTATCAAGTGAGTGGTTTATAAAGGCAGTAAAAGTAGTAATTATTGCAATCCTTGGGTTTATCTTTGCCAGATATCTTCCCAAATTGGTAAGAAGGGTTCTGGAATACAGGGTTGATGAAAAGATAAGAAAAATCGCTCAAAAATTTGTATTGTATATTGTTGTTTCTGTGGCGGTAATAATCATACTCCAGACACTGGAGATAGAGATATCATCTATTCTGGCGACAGCGGGTCTTCTGAGCATTGCGGTCGGTTTTGCCGCTCAGACAACCCTTTCTAACCTGATATCGGGCTTAATGATATTTTCTGAGAGACCGTTTGAAATCGGTGATGTAATTAAAGTAGAAGATAAACTTGGTGTGGTGCAATCAATAGATATTCTGTCAACCAAGGTGAAAACTTTTAACAATCTGTTTGTTAGAATCCCTAACTCTTCTCTCATTGAGAAGATGGTAACAAACTATACAAAGTATCCCGTCAGGAGGTTGGACATATTGGTTGATGTTTCGTATATGACCGACCTTGAGAGAGCAAAAGAGGTTATAGAAGATGCACTTAGAAAATGTAAGACAATACTTCTTGAACCAAGACCATTTGTTGCATTTGAGTCGTTTGGGGAGTCAGGGATTACTCTAAGAATTTTTGGATGGATAGATATTAACGAGTATTTGGCAGGGCTTACGGAATTAGCAGTTGAGACCAAGAAGGCACTTGATAGAGAAGGCATTGAGATACCATTTCCACAAAGAGTTGTCAGGTTTACAGAGGAGACGGAGGATTCATTAAGGGCTTATTGGATGAAGAAAAGCACTGATAACCACTAATCTTTATACTAATGCAAAAGGGGGGGAGTCCCCCCTTTTATCTAATTGGCAAGTGTTTTTACAACTTTTTATAAAATCCTGTCTATTACATCTTTGATATACTCTTTTGGGACTGCGCCTACCAGCATATCTACAACCTTATTGTCTTTGAAGAACAATAATGATGGTATGCTGGTGATTCTGTATTTGCTTGCTGATTCCGGGTTTTCATCAACATTCAATCTTCCAACCTTTATTCTGCCGTTATATTCATCAGCAATACTTTCCAGAGTAGGTTCTACCATCTTACATGGTGCGCACCACTCAGCCCAAAAGTCAACCAAGACAGGAATATTGGACTTTATAACCTCTTCCTCAAAATTTGAGTCCGAGATGTTTATTATCTTTTCATGAGCCATATCCTTCTCCTTTCGCTTCGTAAATATCTATGTAAATATCTTACCAGGGTTCATAATACCCATTGGGTCAAACAATAATTTTATCTTCTTATACACATCTATTTCAACCCTTGATTTCTCAATTCTAAGATAAGATTGTTTTGTAATGCCTATTCCGTGTTCACCACTGATGGTTCCACCAATATCTATCACAAATCTGAATATCTCACTGACCGCATCCCAAACGCGTTTCATAAGTTCTTTATCTCTTTTGTCACACATAATATTGGTATGTATGTTGCCATCTCCAATATGACCAAAACAGGCAACAAAAACCCCATATCTCTCAGAGATGTGATGAATTTTCTCAATGGTGTTAACCAGCATATCAGGCGGAACAGTTATATCCTCATTTACCTTATAGGGACCAAATAGGGAAAGCGCAGGGGAGATATTTCTTCTTATCTCCCATAATAAGTCCTCTTCGCTTTCTGTTCTCGCTTTTTGCACTTCAACTACTCCTTCACTCCTGGCAATCTTCTCTGCCTCCGACACCGCTTTTTTCACCTCTTTGGGATATCCATCTGCTTCCAGTAGGACGACGGAGTTGCCTTCACCAACTCCAGGGTCTTTATATCTCTTTATTGCCTTAATAGAGTATTCATCCATAAACTCCAATTTGGATGGAACCACGCCCTCTCTTATAATACTTGAGACCGTCCTCATAGCATCTGATACACTTTTAAAAACGAACATTACAGTAGAATGTTCTTCTGGTTCTGGCAAAACACCGAGACCAATGGTCTTTATGATGCCCAGGGTTCCCTCACTACCGCAGAAAAGGTCTATTATATTATCGTCTTTACCTCTGGTAAGTGTTAGGTTTTTTCCATTCCCTGTGACCACATCCATGTATAAGATATAGTCCCTGGTGGTGCCGTATTTTAGCCCATGTGGTCCCCCTGCTCCCTCTGCAACATTTCCACCTATTGTAGAGTATTCCTGGCTTGCTGGGTCAGGGGGATAAAAGTAATGATATAGTTGTGCAGTGTTCTGTATGTCGGATGTTAGGGTTCCAGGTTCGGTCTCAATGTAGGGTAAGTGATTGAATATAAAACGGTGTTTATTCAACCTGTCCAGAACCAGAACCAGACCGCCTCCAGTTGGAAGTGCTCCACCGGTCATACCTGTTCCCGAGCCGCGTGGTATGATGTAGAATCCAACTTCATTGGCGAGAGAGATAATCTTATCTATGTCGTTCAATCTTTTGATTATGACGACAGCATCGGGCATATAACTAAGTGTGGTTGCATCATACGAATGTGAATATCTGCTTACTTCATTAGTGAGAAGATTCTCCTTTCCAACAATATTTCTGATGCTCTTCAGAAATCTCTTTGATATAACTCCACCTCTCTTCATTATCTAAATAGCCCTGATAAGTTCTACTGATAGGTCAATTAAATTCTTAATTCCCTCCTTATATCTATCAATTGGGTATTTCTCAGGGTGTTCAAATATATTTTCAGGAGAATATGGAACATCGGACACACACATTATGGATATTGCAGGGATTCCAAGTTCCTTTGCCGAGCGATACAGGGTTGAGGTCTCCATATCCACTGCTATGCCCATCTTTGACCACATTTCAATGTCATCTCCACTTTGTTCAAAGAACTCATCAACTGTTATCACACGACCAACCCTGTAGGCATCTGCTGAGAACCTGTTTGCAACAATGTCAGTGGCAATTCTAATGAGGTTTGGGTCACCTTTGATGGGGTATTTATAGCCCAGCCGTGATGTATATGCATCAAGCGGAACAGCATCTCTGGCGATTATGACATCACCTATATGTGATCTTAGTCCTCCGCAGACATCAGCTCTTATTAGAGTTCTTGCTCCAGCATAATACAGTGCACGAAGATTGAAATTGCAATCTGGCGTGCCAACACCACACTTCAAAAGGCATACCCATTTACCACCTAATCGTATTCTTTTGGTGTAGCCCCGATTATATTTTGACCAGCTTCTTCTGGTGAGTTCTCGCTCCACATCCCTGCTTACACAGATGATGCAGGTTCTATCAACTGTTGTAGTTCTAAGACATGTGTAAGCGAGACGCTGGTTTCTATTCAACCTTTTGAAGAAATGTTTGACGAAAAAATGCTTTATCCTATCTAACATATAATCTGTTAAGAATTGCTTGAATAGCTCATCTCTTTACAGCATCTACTATATCAATACAGACCCTCAACAACTCATATAGTTCTGATAATTTAAGCATACTCTGCGCATCACAGAGTGCGGAGGGGGGGTCTGGATGAACTTCAAGAAATAGTATATCACAACCAAATGCAATAGCCGCCCGTGTCAGTGGTTTCACCATAAATGATAGACCCCCCTTGGGGTCTGTTGATGTATAGCCGGGGATTCTAACTATGTGTGTGATGTCGCATACAACAGGGTAGCCGGTCTCTTTGAGCCAGTAGAGATTTCTTATGTCAAATACAAGGTCTTTATAACCGAAAACTGTCCCTCTCTCTGTAACCATTATTCTCTTATTTCCAGTTGATTCTACCTTGCGAATGGGGATATATATATCATCGGGAGACATAAATTGCCCCTTCTTGATGTTTATAGCGCATCCACTCTCTCCACAGGCGAGTGCAAGCGCCGTCTGCTTTGATAGATAGGCGGGTATCTGTAGGACATCAAGGACATCGGATGCTTCACACACTTGATGCTCACAATGAACATCTGATAACACGGGAATATCAAACTCGCACTTGACCTTATTGAGTATCTTCAAGCCCTCTTTAAGCCCCGGTCCACGATAGGACTCGTGGCTGGTTCTGTTATCTTTAAGGTAAGATGACTTGTAAATGAATGGAATGTTCAATTTTGAGGTGATGTTTTTTATTTTCTCACAAGTATTCAGTGCCAGTTCCTCTGATTCAATTACGCATGGTCCCGCTATAAGTCCGAAAGGTGCGCCATCCAACGAGAAGTTCGTTATATTGAGCTTATCTCTCATATTTCCTCTTCTATCTCTTTACAAGTTCCAGAGCGCTTTTGACATCCTCCCAAAGTGGTTTCTTGAGGTTCGGATTGCGAAGGCAGGCGGCGGGGTGATAGGTAGGTATTACAATCCAGTTTCTCCATCTGTATTCCTTTCCCCTCAACTTGGTAATACCCTCTTTTGAGCCAGTAAAGAACCTGGCGGGATATGCACCAAGGGCGATTATGACCACCGGGTCTATTAGTTCTATCTGCCTAATAAGGTATGGAGTGCAGGTCTTTATTTCGTCTTCCTGCGGGTCCCTGTTTCCGGGTGGTCTGCACTTTAGTAGATTTGTGATGAATACGCTCTTTCTATCTATGTTGAGGACATTGAACAATCTATCTAATAGTTTTCCTGCCCTCCCAACAAAGGGTCTCCCCTGCGCATCTTCATCTGCACCCGGCGCCTCGCCAACAAACAATAACTTCGCATCGTATGAGGATTCACCAAACACAGCATTCTTTCTCTTTGAGCCAAGTTCACACATTCGGCAATTCTCTACTTCGCTCTTGAGTTTATCTAATTGCTCATATTTTCTATCTTCAAGACCGGAAGTGGTGTTTAATCCTGTTGTATCATCTTCCACACATTTCTCTTCTTTTTTGTCTCTTTTAAGCCCTAATTTCTCATCTGAGACGAATATCTCCCTCACACCGAACTTTCTCATCGTTAATAGATATCTATTAAATTCTTCTCTCTCTCCTTCTTCCATATCTATATAGTGCTTGTCCAATATTGTCTTATTTCCTTTTATCCTTCATAAAATCTGATATGAAGTCAACAATCTCTCTGGCACAAGTATATTTGTCCATTCTGCCTTTCTCTATGGTTTCTTTCTTTGTGATTATGTATATGATATTTTCCTGCTCTCCCATTCCTACGCCTTCAATACCCGCAGGATTGGCAATCACTATGTCCACTCCCTTCTCCTCTAACTT
>QMNJ01000077.1 GCA_003647715.1 Candidatus Coatesiibacteriota bacterium | reverse complement strand
TTCCTACAGATGGGCACTGGTGGCGGTTGAGGAATTCAGAGAACGGTATCCAACCAGTATATACATGCCTGAGGTTCTGTTGGTTGAGGTGAGGGCTAACCTCCACCTCAATAAGATAGGTAATGCCTATAGTATCCTGGAGTTTGAGATATTCCTTCTGCCAACCATAAAGGGGTCTGAGTTTGAGTTGGAAGCGATTGAACTCTATATCGATTTATACTCTGAAATAAAGGGGTATTCGAATAATAAGGGGATTCGAGAGTTTATTTACAGTGTTCATAGTGAATCACCGTATGATAAACACCATCCTGAGACAGACAAGAAGAGGTGGGAACTACTTGAAATGGCAGGGGATATCTACACTGATAGGATGAAAGGATTAGAGGGCGATGAGCGAGAGTATTATGCAGACCGACTGGTGAGAAACTATATCAAAATGTATCATTATTTCGACTTCGACCCTGATGATTCGGGCGCTCTGGTTGAGTTTCACAACCGGCTTGATTACCTTGATATGGTCTCCTCGATGGAGATGAGTTTATCTATGTATACCTTAATTGAATATATGAAAGGGATGCTTTATTATAAATCTTATGAACTAAGTGATTCTGAGTGGGATTTACCCCGGGAGGGCGAAGAGTATCAAGAAGCCGTTCGTGATGCACGTAGAGAGAAAGCAATTGAGATATGGGATATACTGGCTCAGACATATCCACATCTTCCCGGCGGCGCTATGTCAACGCTAACCCTCGCAAATTTTGATGTCTGGTATAACAATGACCCTGCGAAGGCGGTAGAACGGTTTCAATCTCTAATTGAATTGGTAGAACTGCCCAATGTACTGAAGAAATTTTATTATTCGCTGATAGACGATATCTATGAGCCCGCAATCGCCATCTCAGAATACAGGTCTGATTATTATCACAGTCCCCAGGTCTACCTGAAGTATATAGTAAAGGGTTGTGAGACCATTGATGTCTCTGTTTATCAGGTGGACCTGGAGAAGATATATCAATGTCTGGAGGAATTCGATAGAGTTAAGGGGGATATTCCTCCTGATATTCTCAAGGAGGTGGAGGAGAAGGGCTTCTCAGAAGAAATATATAGCATAGAGAGGCGACCAATGGACATCGAAGACATAGAGGGCATCAAAGAATTGGTTCAGAGAAGGAGTATTGACACGGGTGCTAAAGAGGGAGAGCCACCTGTCTATGTATATACATCATTTAATGACCTTCCACCCGGACTATATGCAATTGAGGCATCTGCTTCAGAAGACATTACCAGATGTCTGGTAATGCTTACACCCCTGGTGGCCTTCTCATGCGCTGATGAAAAAAATCTATATGTCCGGGCTGTGGATTCGAGGGACGGCAGTGCAGTTGATATTGAGGGGTTTTCTTTGAGCTACTTTGAGACCACCGTGGAGAAAGAGCGGAGAATCACGAAGCAGAAGTTTATCGATGTAGAACATACTATACGGGATGGATGTCTGATACTTGATTTGACCAAACTCGAGAGAGAGAATAAGTATCTGCTGATTATGGAGACGGATAGAGGGGGTGTTATATCCTCCTTTACCGGATGGTATGCTGATTCAGTTCATAAGAGTGACGAGGGGGTCATATATACAGATAGGTCACTGTATAGACCGGGGGATACGGTCGGTTTCAAGGGTATATTGAGGGAGATTGACTATGAGAATGTGAAGTTATCACCTATTGAGGGGATGGATGTCAGTGTGGTGCTGTATGACTATCAGGAGAATGAGATATGGAAAGGTGATTTCGTCACCAATGAGTTCGGGACCTTCAGTGGAGAAATTGAGTTGACTCCTGATATTAAGCTCGGTAGATATCTGCTCAGTATGAAATGGTTCAGTGGTAAGGAAGAGGGTGAGAAGCCCCGTGAGAGAAGTTTTCGGTTCAGGGTGGAGGAGTATGAACTACCGGAGTATGATATGTGGCTTCTCCCTGAGAAGAACCGCTATCTGTCGGGTGAGGAGGTAGTAGTAGAGGTTGTAGGGAGGTACTTCTTTGGAGAGGGGATGTCGAACAGTTTGGTGGAGTATGAGGTATTGAGAACTGGAGAGAGGGATGATAGCAAAAGATATGACAGGGACAGGTTGAAGAAAAGGGGGAGAGGTTTCACCGATGAGTATGGCAGTTATCTGATTAAATTTAAATCTGATTATAAAGGTAAGTTTGAGAATACTTACACTATCAATGTGAAACTGACTGACCCATCCAACCATATCATAGAGGAAAAGACGACGGTGAAGACCTATAAGACCAACCGTTTCATACAGGTGAAGACGGATCAATATCGTTATCACGCCAGTGATACCATGAAAATCACCATATATACTAATGACTGGTATGGTGAGCCCGTCTCCATGCCTGTGAAACTGAGCATTTATGAAGCGGTAAGGGACTATTATAAGGGCTTCAAGAAAGTTGACGAGTTATATGTGCAGGATTTATCCACTGCGGAGGATGGATATGCTGAGGTGGGGGTGAAACTGGAGGAGGCACCTGAATATGTGATTATTGAGATAAAAGGGGAGGATACTACAGGGACTTGTATTAAGGATAGCCATGTGGTGGAGTTCGTTTCACCTGATATTGAAACAAAGAAGAGATTGCCCGAACTGAAGATAGAGGTATCCAATGATAAACCTGAATTGGGGGAGGAGATAAAGTTGAGTATTGAATCAATATTCGGTGAGGGCACTGTCTATCTTGTGTTTGTGTCAAGCGAGATTACTGAAACAGATATTGTCAACCTCGAGCCATATGGAGATGGGGGTCATGCTGAGGTTTTATTACAGGTGGATGAGAGATGTCTGCCAATGACAGATATTTATGGTTATCTGATTAAAGATGGGGAGATTCATCGGGATAGAGATTCTTTTATCGTTAGAAATTCCCTGACTGACTTGAACATTACTGTTGAGACCGACAAGGACGAATATATCCCGGGCGAGAAGGCAGAAGTCAGGATAATGTGCAAGGATGATAAAGAACTCCCGGTTCTATCGGAGGTGTCTCTGGTGGTGGTAGATGAATCACTTCTGGAACTGGAGGAATATGAGATATCCAATATACCTGAATCCATCAGAAAGAGGTTGATATTTAATACTCGTATTCAATCCTTCGATAATACCAGGTTAAGGGGAAATATTACGAGTGTGGTCTTCCGCTTTCCCTACTTCTTGCCTCTGACCAGTGGTGCACACCTGTATCTACCGGATTTGGAGGAGTGGGGAGTAGCAGGTAAGATGTTATACAGGTTCAGAATGCCATATGAGATTAAAGAGCCACTGACACCGTTTTTCAGGGTTTCAGGGATAGACCGTTTATCTCTCACATTATACACCTCTGAAAGTTATGGTGAGATTGAATCCATAACCCCGCTTTATGACTCCGGTGCTTATACAGGTGTATTATCGGGGGTGGTCACTGATAATAATGGTAACCCGCTTGCCACTGCGGCGGTCATGGTTCTTGGAACGGGATTGGGTGCATTTACCGGAGCAGATGGTTCATTCAGGATTGTGGGAGTTCCTCCCGGGGAATGGGTTGTTCAGGTTCAATTGATTGGCTATTCGACGGCACAGAAGACAGGAGTCACGGTGGTAGAGGGGATGAGGACTATGGTCAACTTCAACTTATATCCAGCAGAATTGGAGGGCTATGATATCACCGCTTATGGTGAACCGTTGATTAGAAGGGACATCAGTTCAACCAAGAGGACTGTGTCAGAGGATTATGGGTTGGCGGTATATGAGTTCAGACAGGTCATGAACAGAACTGCAGGTGCAATCGAGCATATAACCTACACTGGAGGCGGATTGGGTGGTTTCATAGACGAGGGCATTCTGGTGTCGGATGAGGGTGTGAGTTATATGAGACCTATTTTGAGGCAGTTCTTCTCGGAGTCGCCGGTGTGGATACCTGACATGTTGACAGACAGCAGTGGTGTGGCTATATTGGAGGTTGACCTGCCAGATAACCTTACAGGTTGGAGATTGTTCACCCTTGGTGTTGATGAGGGGCAGAGGATTGGCTATGGGGAGGGGTCTTTTATTACCACGAAGAACATCATAGCTCGCTTGAAGGCACCCCGCCATCTGGTAGTTGGTGATAAATGTAAGTTGACTTTGATGGCTCATAACTACCTGCCTTATCCTAAGGATATAAAGATGTTGATTGATACTGAAGGTCTCTCGCATATAGAGGGGGAGACGGAGAGAGTAGCCGAGGTAGAGCCAGACGAGATAGGTGTTATGGAGGAATGGGTGGGTGCCGATTATTCAGGTGACGCTCATCTGATAAGCGTAGCCCTGACCGATGAGGAGTCAGATGCAGTTGAGAGTGTGGTTCCGGTTATTCCACATGGTAGCGAGGTTTTCCAATCATATGCGGGTCGCCTGAGAAATACCGTTACCCATATGTTGAAGGTTCTGGATAATATTGACCAAGATACATTCAAGGGTGAAGTTATTCTATCGCCCTCGCTTGCAAGGAGTATTTCGCATGGTTTACCATATTTCTCTAATTATCCATATTTCTGTATCGAGCAGACAGTCAACCGGTTCTTGCTGAATGCCCTGCTTGCGGAATCTGCAGGTGAACTCGGTTTGAGTGAGTCCAGGTTATCGGAAGGGCTGAGTGATGCTATTGACCAGGGTATGGAGAAGCTCTATGAGACCCAGACCGAGAGTGGTGGCTGGCCCTGGTGTGAGGGGGGTGAGCCATCCTGTTATATAACTGCCTATATCGTCGATGCTCTCTATAGTTTGAGAGATAGTCCATTCCTGTCTGAGAGTGCGAAAAAGAGATATGATGAGATGTATTCAAGAGCAATAGGTTATCTGGAGGAATGGCTTAAACAACTTAATATGGATGAGGATAGATTTGACTGGGAGCTGGGATTGTATGTGGCTGATGTTGCATTGAGAGTTGGTATAGGGGAGCTTTATCTGCCTCTTATACGCGAATCTGTGGAGTATTATTATGAGAATCGCGACCCACTATCTCCTATGGGTCTGGTGCTACTTGCCTCTGCACTGCATGAGCTTGGCAATGAAAGAGAGGTGGATGTAGTAATCCGAAATCTTGATAATACCGTAAATTATGGACCTGATAACACATTATGGTGGGGAAGTACGCCTGAGGAGGGCTGGCGGTGGTGGAACGATGCTGTTGAGACCACTTCCAAGGTCCTGTTATTGAAGATGAAGGTGGAACCGGAAAGCGACCAGATACCGTATCTCATTGACTGGCTGGTGGACCAGAGAAGGGGTGCGGTCTGGAAATCGACCAAGGATAGTTCGGTTGCAATAAGGGCGATAATTGAATATCTGCTTAATTATCCAGAGGTCACATCACTGATAGTAACCGAATGCCTGGTGGATGAGGAGATGTTAGAGAGTTTGGAACTCGACCCGACCGATTATGAAAGCCCTGATAGAAAGTTGGAACTATTGCTAGAAGATTTCAAGATAGGTGATAATGAGTTGACAATAAGGAGGGACTCGGGAGAGGGTCCCGTATTCTACACCATAAGTGTTAATTATTATACCGAGGATGACTATATACCAGCGTTTCATGGCTCGGTGGACATTGAGAGAGATTACTACATTATAGAAAGGTATTTAGATGATGACAAGTTCTACGAGCGGCGAATACCATTTGAAGGTGAAATAGAGGTGGGTGATGAGATGGAGGTGGAGATAACAATTGACTCACCATATGACTTTGATTATGTGATTCTTGAAGACCCGAGACCGGCGGGATTGATATATACAGATATGGATAGTTATTATGACAGGCATATAGGTGCCTATGTTGAACTGCGTAATGAGAGACGCATATTCTACTTTGAACGCCTGAAAGCGGGCGAGACCACCATAACTTATCGCCTGAGAGCAGAGGTTCCAGGGATATATTCTGCACTTCCTGCACTAATAAAGGGTATGTATTCACCTGACATTGGCTCATCAACCGAGGAGAAAAAGATCGAGGTAAGGGAATAAAACGCTTCGGGTAAATGTATTATCTTCATATGGTTTTTTGTCTATTCTCTTAATTACCATAATTAAAGTATTCCACAAAAGTATGCCCCGTATCGCCCATCTTTGGAGCATACTGGAAAGATTATCGGTGAATACCAATCTTAAGCTGTCACGTAATTCGGGACTGAAAGATAATTAATATCTTTTATTTCTATTATTTGGTATTTCTATTATTTTGTGATGTGTATTATTATATTGAGTTGTTTTGGATGCAATCTCTTAAGCAATCATTGACATGTATGATTTGGTTATAGTCATAACCATATTATCACCTGAATTCTAAATCTATCTATGAGGAGTGAGGTTTCAAGAATATTCTCTGACATTCGTTTGAGTTTATCTTCTTATTATTTGGTAGTAGTTCTAAGAGGGAATTATACTACTATTAAGTACATCAGAACACTAGTTTCATAGGTGTGCCAAATTTTTGCCATTTTTGGGTCTAAAACTGATTATTTTTGTCAAGACAGAGTTAGTCAAGGATTGACAAATAAATGATGTAACTTGCTGAAATATAAGGATTATCTGTGTTAGTAATTGAAAGCAAATAGCATTTGATTTTAATGAAAATAGGATTTTGAGTCCCCTGCGTCTACCAGTTTCACCACTCCGGCAACTGCTATTAGATAAGCAAACCCATCAGCTAAAATTATACAATAATCTCACTATTTGGGCAAAGGAGGATTTTTGATTAAATAATGTTGATAATACTCAATATGTGAATAAGTATAATGATAATTATTAGCTGGGTAATTATTTAATGGATATGGTTAAAAATAATAAGATATTTTTTGACATCCGTATTAATTATCTACTATTATTTAGTAAGTTGGCGGGCACTAGATAGTTTACAAAATACTGATTGAAATGAAATTGTATAATAAATATCAAACGATTGAGTTCGCCAGTGTTCCTATGTTATCAACAGATAGTATATTGGTTCATTCACCCGCCATTGTTGTTACAAAGACATATTGCGACGGCGGGTTATTCTTTATTTATCCTGCACATTATTCAGGAGGTTGGATGTGAGG
>QMNJ01000076.1 GCA_003647715.1 Candidatus Coatesiibacteriota bacterium | reverse complement strand
TCAGCATCTATAAGAGATATATCCCTTCCATATACATTTATCAGGGCATTTATTGGTTCCTCACCAATTACGGTTATTATATCTTTATAATTTTCCCTGATATATCTAAATGTCTCATTGAAACTCAATTTCTTTAATTCAAACACCTCAATACCCATCTTCTTTGTCTTTTCCCTCAACCTATTTGATATCGTTTTCATCGTTATTATTACCGTATTTATCCCTCTTACTTTATCAATTGCTTCCATAATGCTTTCTATCTGTTCTGCATTTAACTTATGGACATCCCTTATTATCACTAACCTATTAGTTGTGAAGATTGGACTGGTAACTATAAAATCGTTTATCTCTGACTCTGTGTTTCTATCAGCGTCCGCTTTTACTATCTCATATCCCCTATCCCCTGCCAGTGACCTGTACTCGTTTAATATCTTATCTACCCTTATATTATCCTCTCCAACTATTATAGCGCTTTTTTGTAAATTCACGCTAACTTTTGACACATTACCACCATCCCTCTATGGTTCTTCTTACCACATCATTTGCTATCTTCTCAATTAGTTCTGACCTCGCCTCGTATTCCGTTTTTATTCCTCCTCCCGACCCGGAGGAGTAATAGTGAACATAATCGCTAAGTGACGGTTCTTCCCATAATATCTCTCTGGAGTTCTTGTCTTCAAACCTTATGCTCAAGGTTATCATAAGCTTATAGTCCTTAACCTGCTCATATTCATCATAACTAACAGGTATTGACTTGTATGATTTTATAGTGCCTGATAGGATTGCATCCGCTTCTGAGTAATCAACCACCTTCAGGGTTCCATCGCTTATGAACTTATCTATAACTTTCTCTGTCAGGTCTATCTCCAGACCATATTCAAATGTTGCATTCTCAAAAGGCATTATATGTATATCCCTTATATATTTGGGTAGATTCGGTGTAAAAGTATAATACTTACATGAAAGCAATAATATCAGGATTGAGAGAGTCAGAAGACGGCTTATCTTTTTCATTGTTGGGATAGAAATAGGTATTTTCGCCATTCCTGCCTTCGTGCGAACTCACCATCTCCCAGGAAGGTATATATATTTGGCTCCTTAGGTTTTGATAGCAATTCCATATTCGCCATTTCTGGCGTCCTGTCTCCTTTTTTGATATTACATTCCGGGCAACAGGCAACACAGTTCTCCCATGAGTGCTTACCACCCATTGACAGCGGTATAACATGGTCTATGGTCAGATTCTTACTCTTCTTGCCACAGAACTGACACCTTCCACCATCCCTTTTAATAATGTTAGCTCTTGAGAACTTGACCTTCCGCTTGAAAGGATTGATGTATCTCATAATTCTTATTACGCTTGGGACCTTAAATTCGCCATTGATATATCTAAGAACCTTGCCATTCATATTCTCTACTCTCTGTGCCTTGTCAAGTAAAATTAAACATACAGCTCTTTTGACATTTGTGATGTTTAATGGCTCATACGAGTAGTTCAATACCAGAACATTTCTATTTAGAACATTCATTTTCTATTTAGTTTATTAAAAGTCATCATCAAAGTCAACATGAGATGTCCTAATAATTACAATAACATAACATTTAAGTGCTTGACTTGTTATTGCCATTCCATTATTATCTCAAAGTGCATTTTGAATACAAATATAAGTGTAATAGCGGTCTGGTATCTTCAAATAATGAACTAGGAAGTGGCTTCTTTCTTCTTACAATTGATATTGGCTCTATTTATTTTGAACCCGCCCCGGGACAGTTTATAAATATTTACCTGAACGATGAGTATGGTTATATGCTACCAAGACCCTTCTCCGTTTTCAATATTGTCAAATATGAAAATCTTGGTTCAGCCGTTCAGATATTGTATAAGGTCATCGGAAGAGGCACCAAGATAATTTCACAGCTAACAAAAGGAGACAGAGTAGAGTTTACTGGACCCCTCGGTAATGGTTTTATCATTGAGGGTGAAAAACCCCTGTTGATTGCAGGTGGAGTGGGAATTGCATCCCTAAACTTTCTTGCAAGACGATTTAAGGAGAATAAAATTGAACCTAAGGTTCTGATTGGCGTGAGGGATGAGATGTCGTATAGAGCATTTAACGGTATATTTAATAATTTGGATATTCAATTTTCTATAGAACGAGGAGAACTTGATACTATCTTTAAGGGCAATGTAATTGAACTATATTCCATATCTGATATAGATTATGATGTAATATATATCTGTGGTCCTACAAACATGCTCAAGAGTTTTGAAGAAATATATCGCTCAAAAAATATTATAACCAAGGTCTATTGCTGTCTTGAGTCAAGGATGGCATGTGGGGTCGGTGCTTGTCTTGGCTGTAGTATTCCAACTAAGGATGGGTATAGGTCATGTTGCGTTGATGGACCTGTATTTGAAATCGGTGAAGTTATATGGAAAGACCTAACATAAATGTTGAACTGCCTGGGATGAGATTAAAGAATCCTGTGATTGCTGCATCTGGAACATTCGGTTTTGGCACCGAATATGATGGTATATACCCAGCACATTTATTTGGTGCTATCATACTTAAGGGAACTACACTGAAACCCAGAGATGGAAATCCTCCTCCAAGGATATACGAAACACCCTCGGGCTTAATAAATTCGGTTGGGCTTCAGAACCCTGGGATTGAATCCGTCTATGATGAATACTTGCCAAAACTTCAGAACCTGAGGGAGAGTGGCACAAAGGTTATCTTAAATATAGCAGGTGATACAGTTGACGAATATGAAGCGATTGCAAGCATCTGCGAAGAAAGGGGGATGATTGATGGCATTGAGGTTAATTTATCTTGCCCTAATGTAAAGAAGGGGGGTGTGAATTTCGGAAGCAACCCTGATATTGCCTCAAAGGTGGTGGCGAGTGTTCGGAGAAAGACAACCCTTCCTGTAATCGTAAAACTCGCACCAGTTGTTACCGACATAGGTAAGATTGCACTCAGTTGTCAGGAGGCGGGGGCTGATGCAATATCTGCCATAAATACTCTCCCTGCTGTTGTCATTGATATTGACAAGCAAAAGCTCTTCCTGGGTGGTGGTTCAGGTGGTCTGTCAGGTTCTGCTATAAAACCATTTGCCTTAATGCAAGTGATGAATATAGTTAAAAGGGTATCAATACCTGTTATAGGTTGTGGAGGAATAATGAACTCAAGAGATGCTATTGAGTTTATAATGGTGGGAGCAAGAGCTGTTCAGATAGGAACAGGACTGTTCGTTTCATTAAAAACAGTTGAAAATGTAATAAACGGCTTGGTAGAATACCTTTCATCTGTAAGAAAAGACAATATTAGCCAGATAGAGGGAATAATTTTTAATAATGGAGCAAGGAGTTTCTAAAACTATGAAAAAAGTGCTTATCACAGGTGTTACCGGCTTTGTAGGTAGTCATCTTGCTGAATACACTCTTAACGAAATGCCTCAAGTAGAAATATACGGAACGACAAGAATTAGGAGCAGGATGGAGAATATCAGAGATATTGCAGATAAGATAATCACCGTTAATTCTGATTTGAAGGACTACACATCCACCATGGATATCCTCTCAAGCATAGAGCCGGATATAATTTTTCACCTTGCCGCACAGAGCTTCGTTCCCATGTCATGGAAAGCACCCGCGGAAACCCTGGATACCAACATCATATCTACACTGAACATACTTGAAGCATCGCGAACACTACCCAAGAAACCCAGGATTCACCTAGCGTGTTCATCAGAGGAATATGGTATGGTGAAGGAGAGCGAACTTCCAATAACAGAGAAAAACCCATTAAGACCTTTAAGTCCATACGGGGTAAGTAAGGTTGCGCAGGATATGCTGGGATATCAATACTTTATGTCCTATAAGTTACCGGTCTACAGAACCAGAGCATTCAATCATACCGGACCCAGAAGGACAGATTTGTTTGTCACTTCTAACTTTGCCAAACAGATTGTAGAGATTGAAATTGGAAGGAAGAGAAATATAAAGGTTGGCAATCTGGATACAATCAGGGATTTTACAGATGTAAGAGATATTGTGCGTGCTTATTGGTTATGCGTTGAAAAGTGCGAGCCGGGAGAGGTATATAATGTATGCAGTGGTGTTGGAAGAAGGATTAAGGATGTGCTTGATGGGTTAATATCACTATCAGACATTTGTAGTAAAATAGATATAGAAATAGATAAAAAAAGAATGCGTCCATCCGATGTTCCAATTCTTATTGGTAGTTCCAAGACATTCACCGATAGAACTGGATGGAAACCGCAGATACCATGGGAGAAAACACTTGGTGACTTGCTCAATTACTGGAGAGAGAGGTTGAAATGAATATAGCGATTATAGGAACTGGGTATGTTGGCCTTGTAACCGGGGCATGTTTTGCAGACCTGGGAAATACAGTATATTGCATAGATATTGATGATAAGAAGATAAAAATGCTCAAGGAGGGCAATATACCGATATATGAACCACAACTTCAGGAGATAGTTCAGGAGAATATAGAGAAGAATAGATTATATTTCTCAACATCAATTTCAGAGGGGGTTAAGAATGGAGAGATTATATTCATTGCTGTCGGCACCCCCTCAGCCCCAAATGGCGAAGTTGATATGACCCAGGTAGAACATGTTGCTATAAGCATAGGCAGAAATCTGAACCATGAGGTAATAATCGCAAATAAGTCAACAGTGCCGGTGGGGACAGGTGATATGGTTACCAGATTGATAAGAGAAAACCTGAAGAAAAAGGTTAAGTTCGCAGTAGTATCAAATCCAGAGTTTTTAAGGGAGGGCTCTGCGGTATATGACTTTATGTTTCCCGATAGAGTGGTAATAGGAGATAACACTGGCTATGCGGGTGAGGTATTGGCTCAACTGTATAGACCATTACAGTGCCCAATAATCATCACTGATGTCCTCTCGGCTGAGATGATTAAGTACTCCTCAAATGCTTATCTGGCTATGAAGATAAGTTTCATCAACGAGATTGCCAATATATGTGATAGGGTTGGTGCTGATGTTAAATCAGTTGTTAATGGAATGGGGCTTGATAAGAGGATAAATCCTGCATTTCTCAATCCTGGGGTTGGCTTTGGTGGTTCATGCTTTCCAAAAGATACCAGAGCGATTGTTGATATTGCCAGGAGATATGACTATGATTTTAAGATAATCAAAGCGGTGATAGATGTTAATGAAGAACAGAGATATGTAGTCATTGATAAACTAAAGCACTTTATTGGTGACATAAGGGGCAAGAGAATCGCTGTATGGGGTATCTCGTTCAAGCCCAATACGGATGACATCAGGGACGCACCGTCATATCACATCATTAAAAGATTGGTAGAAGAGGGCGCAATTGTATCCGCCTATGACCCCGCCGCTATGGAACATATGAAAAAACTTATCCCCGATATAGATTACAAGAGCAATTCATATGAGGCGGCAGAGAATGCAGATGGTCTCATAGTAATCACTGAATGGAACGAGTTTAAGCACATAAACTTCAGTAGGTTGAAGTCGGTTATGAATGAGCCCGTAGTCATAGACGGTAGAAACATATACTCCCCTAGTGAGATGAAGTCGCTTGGCTTTAAGTATTCGGGTATAGGTCGTTAGGCTAAGATATGTCTGTATGTCTGGTTACAGGAGGGGCTGGATTTATAGGTTCACACTTATGTGAATACCTGCTTGAAAGGGGACATAAGGTAATCTGTATTGACAATCTAATAACCGGAGACCTGAAAAACATCAAAAATCTGTCTAAACTGGGAGATTTCAATTTCATAAACAGGGATATATGCGAGATAACCGGTTTGGATGAAACCCATATTGATTACATATATCATCTTGCAAGCCCAGCCTCCCCAGATGACTTCACAAGATTATCAGAGGAAATATTGCGGGTCGGTTCAATAGGAACAATGAATATGCTTACACTTGCGGTGAATAAGCGGGCGAGGATACTATATGCATCCAGTTCAGAGGTATATGGCGACGCTATGCAACACCCACAGAGTGAAACATACTGGGGCAATTGCAACCCCATAGGAATTAGAAGCACCTATGATGAATCAAAAAGATTCTCTGAAGCATGCATGATGGCATTTCACCGGAAATATGACATTGATGTAAGAATTGCAAGAATATTCAATACTTACGGACCAAAGATGAGACCGGATGATGGTAGGGTGATACCTAACTTCATTACTCAGGCATTAAAAGGTGAACCACTTACTATTTACGGTGATGGTAGCCAGATGCGGTCGTTCTGTTATGTATCGGATATGGTAAAGGGTCTGGTAAAGATGATGGAATCAGATTACCATCTGCCAGTTAATCTGGGCAATCCCAATGAGATAACTATTATGGAATTAGCAGTTATCATCTGCGAGATAATGGACAGAGAACCTGACTACAAATTTCTTCCACTTCCAGAAGATGACCCAAAAAGACGATTGCCCGACATATCCGTCGCTAAAGAGATCCTGGGGTGGAGCCCACAGGTGGATATAAAAGACGGGTTAGAAAAGACCATAGAGCACTTCTCTCGGATGTTTTCTCTATAAACCCAATCCACGCTTATAAGGATATTTAATCGTATTTTTAAAAAAACTGATAAACTTATTATATGTCCATTTATAAATAAAATGTATGGAGGATTGTTTTGTTTAGTTCTATTCTTATTGATAATAGTGGCAAGATAGTAAAATATATTTATGCCGGAGGTGTGAAAATCCCATCTGGAACAAACCCTGATATCCCGCTTCCTTTCAATATAGAGGAATTGAACGAAGAGCTTAAGGGAATTGAAGAGATAGGTGAGTGGAAAATACTGAACCTCAATGCGAACTTAGAAAACACACAAATGGTGCTCGGAACGAAAACACTTTACGATGGAGAACTGGTAAATCAGGTTATATTTACGGATAGAGTATATTCATCTGAATTTATATACACTATTTTGAACAACCTCTTAAATTTCCTTGAGTGTGGATTTATTTTACTTTCACCCGATGGTTATGTTCAATTCATAGACAACCGAGCCAAGCAGTGTCTGGGTCTGCCAGCATTCATAAATATTATCGGTTCTAATATCCTCAATTCAAAGACATTAAAAGAGTCGG
>QMNJ01000075.1 GCA_003647715.1 Candidatus Coatesiibacteriota bacterium | reverse complement strand
GAGTTCAATTTTTGTGTATAGTATAATATTTAATGCATGGATGGTAATCACAAGCTCTTATTTTGACTTTCTCGCCCTCAACTTCTCCACGATATTATAGTCGCTTGATATATCGCCCAGGACAATGTGTGGTTTCACCTTGGGTCCGTGGAAATCAGAGCCCGCAGTCGGCACAAGGTCATACTTCCTTGCCAGTTTCAGAAAGCCCACTGACTGCTCACCAGTATGATAACTGCTATAGACCTCAATTCCGCATAGACCCGCATCCACCATATCCTTGATGTCTCCACCCGGGTCATCATAGTGATACTTCTCGCCCGGATGCGCCAGCACCGGGACGCCCTTAATATTCAAGATAAGATGGATGGCATCGTCGGTTGATATGCGCTCAACAGGGTAATATGCGGGCTTGCCCTCCTGCAGGAAGTCCTTATCAAAGTAGTAAAATGGTGCCTTTGAGCGTGAGCCGCCCTTGCGGTATGGCAGAAGACGCTCATCTCTGTCATTTGCAGGATTATTCAGAATTGCCATACCGAATATTGGTCCAACGGGCACTCTGCCATCTGAGTATCTCTCAATATCTCTATCTGAGAACTCAAAGCCCAATTGGCGCAATCTGAGCGCTCTACCCTCCGCCTGCTCTCTCCTTGCCTCTGAAAGACGCTTCATGCACTCAATCAGTTCGGGGTGAAATGGGTCCATAAAGTATCCGAGAAGGTGGACTGTAATGCCTTTGAATGTGGTCGTGAGTTCCACGCCTGTGATTATCTCAAGGGGTGGGTCTTTAGGCAGGTGGTGATATGCCTCTGTGGTGTCGTGGTCTGTGATGGATATTGTTGAGAGACCTGCTTTTCTAGAAAGGCGAATAATCTCGCCAACCTCAACCTCGCCATCAAGCGAGTATTTTGAATGAATATGGAGGTCAACACGCATAATAGAAGGATAATCTGTATATGATAATAGATAGGTTAATCTTATGAAAGTGATTTTTAGGTATAAATAAACAGGGCTGGATGATTGCACTCCAGCCCTTCTATGGAATAAAGAATGCTTTATTGAATACCTGATGTAACAACAATCATGGTATTGAAATTGCCCTCATCATCAGCTCCGACATTGACTACAACACCTTTCTGTTCACCTTTACTGAATATCAATGATGTCTGACCCTGAGAACTTGTGGTCATCGCATTCATCCAGCCATATCTTACAGGATTGCTTTTATAGAAAGATACCACATTGTCAACGGGGTCATTGGTGACCAGGACCACCGATGAGCCACTACCCTCCTGTGTTCCCACTGTGATACCACCGCGCACATTAGAACCAGGGTAGCGGAACTCCGCCGGTATCTTTGAGAGATACTCCTGTGCCTGAGTCCCGGTGAGTATGTCGCCACTTCCTGACACCTCAATGTCCTCGCCCTCGGCGCCCTTCATCTTTATCTTCTGTGGAGCCCGATCGCGCATCCCGCAGTTGAGGTTTAACACCACAACCACTAATAAAGCCAGGATTATTCCTATCAGTTTTGTCCTCATTTTTCCTCCATTTCTTACTGAATGCATACACTTTAACATAAAACTTACATATTTTCTTTAAGGAAATGGTATGAGATAATAATAAATTGTATGATGTGTTGTTGAGAGAAGTAGCGATTACTGATGAGTTTTCCCATTGGGAGAAGCATTGCTTTCTTGTTATTTAAATTTTTTATGGATTTTTTAGATATTTGTTAGAATGTGATATAGATAGAGGGAGGTATTTATTGTGCTGTTTAAGTTTTCAGTTGTATTTATAACACTTTTAGTTGTGTCAGGAATTGTTCTGGCAAAGGAGGGTGAACCATATTGTATAACAAATACATTTATGGATTTTGGTAGCCCTCTCGTTCAGAAACCGATGCCAAACCCGGGTCCCCCACCGGATCCGGATGTTGGGGATTCTTGGGACTGGTATCTATGGTATTTCTCCGGTGGACCCCCGCATTATGAGATAAAGCCCTGCACCGTCCGCGGAAAGGGTGAACACTGTTATATAATCGTTGACGACGAGGAGTGGAATGTGAGTATTTTTCAAAGCGATGTGGATGCAATTATGGACTACTTTGACAATGAGAGCGTGGGTGAGTATCCAGATATGGGTATATATGACCTAAACACAACCAATTTCGGCGAACCACCGGACTCTGATGGTCTGTCAAGAATTTTTCTCGTCTGGTATGACATTGATGTGGCAGATGGATTCTTCTGGTGGTTTGACCAGTATCCAGATGGTGAGTATGATTACGCAAGTAATGAATGCGATTGCGTCTATATGGACTGTGTGGATTCAGACCCGGGTGGTGAATATATGAATGCTGTCTGCGCCCATGAGTTCCAGCATATGATTCACTGGAGGTGGGATAAAGATGAGGATGCGTGGGTAGATGAGGGCTGTGCTGAACTTGCTATGTGGCTCTTTGGGCATCCAGATACAATCTCGGGTTTTAATGGTAACCCTGATGATTGCCTTACATCCTGGAATGGGTATTACTCAGATTATGTTAAGGTCTATCTGTGGACACTGTATCTATTTGAGCATTATGGTGAGTATGCCGGCAATGCATTAATAAATACGCTGGTTCACGAGCCAGCAAACTCAATTCAGGGTGTAAACAATGCTCTTGATGATGTTGGCGTTGAGGAGGACTTCGTTGATATATTCAAGGACTGGGTTGTCGCAAACTACCTTGATGATATATCTATCTATGAAGGTCAGTATGGCTATGAGACAGAGAACCTGCCCCACTTCCACGAGTATAAGACATGGGATGAGTATCCGACTGACTGGCATGACTCTACACTTAATCATTGGGCAGGGGAGTATGTGAAGTTCATAAGCAATGGTCTCTGGTATAACCTCCTCCTTGAGTTCAACGGGGCGGATTCAACCGAGTATGCTCTGAGGACAATATGGATGGACGGTGATAGTTCTATTCAGGTTGTTGATATGGAACTTAACGACTCAAATGATGGAGAATTGAACATTCCCGACTTTGGTTATGATTACCAGACGGTGATAATGGTCCCCGAGGGAATAGCATCATCCGGCTCAACCGGTTATTCATATTCAGCAGATGCTGGTGGAGAGTATATAACACTCAAGAGTTTCTCAGCGGAAAATGCAGACGATGGCATCGTCCTGAAGTGGGTTGTAGCAAGCAATGAGCAGTTCAAGGGCTTTAATCTGTATAGAACTCCTTTAATAGACAGTCAGTCCCACTCACTTGATAAAGTTAATACCACAGGCATAATGGTTGGTAATAAAGCAGAATATACAAAAGTAAATGGCGAAATTATAACAGGCAGTAATCCCTTCTCGTATAAGGACAGAGGGGTAAGAGAGAACGAGAGTTATGTGTATGTATTAGAGGTCGTCATAGATGATGATAGCAGGGAGAACCTTGGTGATGTAAGAGTAAATAGAGAACCCTGGGTGCCGACTTCATTTGGAATAACAATGGTTTATCCAAACCCCGCCTCCGAAACGATAAGTTGCCTGCTTAACATTCCCGAGGTTCGTGATATTGAGATTGATGTCTATGATATATCGGGAAGATTGGTGTTGAGCAAGGTGGTGGATATATGTGAAAAGGGCGAGGTAGAGGCGAAGATTGATGTGAGCGAATTGCAGTCGGGGGTCTATAGCATACATGCCACACAGGTAGATGCTGAGGCGATTGCAAGGGTTGTGGTAAGCAGATAACTGGAGGTCGGATTATGAGGGTGTAAATTCTGAAAGTGTAAGTTTTGGTTTTATATTGGCACTTTATTATTAAAGCTTTAGCAGATATTATATTTATGTCAAAAGAATATAAATTACTACTATCTATAACTCTTCTTGCCCTCTTCATATTGAAATGTGGTGATGATGAGGTTGACACGCCATACCACTATTCATTTAAGACGCCCACAGATACCCTTATGACCTTTCGTGACGCCTTTAACTTCAGGGATGTTGACGATGCATATTATCGCCTGGAAGAGACCATACATAGCGAGTTCACCTTCCACTTTGACCCGAAGGATGTGGGCGAGGAGGTTCCTGGAACCGGTTATATCATTCCAGAGAGCTGGAACAGGGGTGAGTTCCTCAAGGCGTGTGATAGTATGCTTTTGAATGCTTACTCCATAGATATTAAATTTCCCGACCTTGATGATGGTCTGGGAGACCCAGGTAATGACGACTCATATACGGTTGAGGGTCTGCGAATATACTGCATTGCAATGCTGAGTTCTTACTATGGTTGCCTTGCTGAAGGCACTGTTGATATAGGTTTCATCAGGGATGGTAGTAGCTGGAGAATTACCACTATTGAGGACCATACAGGTCTCTATGAGGGTGTAGTTTCATCAGAGCGATTGATGGTGATATGGAATACTACTTTGGGCGTTATACTTGCCTTATTTACTCAGTGAAATAGCGCCCTTATACAGCCCACCGATTCCGGCTTTAAGTCATATTTATCTTACCTGCAAATATATTATGTCAATATGGATTTCAACTACCTACCTTGTCTCCACTCTATGTTAATATATAAGTGTATGGGAAGATTTATACTATCTTTTTCAATGGTGCTTATCCTCCTCCTCTCCTGCGGAGGCGAGGAGATGAAGACGCTCTTCAAGAAGGAGATTGACTCTGGCATTATGATTGAGGCAGTGGCAGGCGAGAACACACCCCTTGATGGCATAGTGGAGGTCTGCAAGTGCGGTGAGCACCATCAGATTATCACCGAGGGCTACACAGGCGCCAGCATACCCCTCTACCCCGGCACCTACGACCTCCGCATAAAGGCGAGGGGCGATGAGATATGGATTACAGAGGTGGAGGTGAAAGAGGGCGAGTTCACCTATCGGAAGGTCCGCTTCCCGAATGCTCGGATGCTGGTTCAGTTGATAGACGGCGAGAACCACCTTGACGCCAGCGTTCTCATCTACCGGGTTGACAGCCCTGACCTCTCGGTTGCGGACACCTGGACCGAGACGGTGATTGACCTGCCACCGGGCGAGTATTTTGCGGTGGTGGAGTTCGTGGGGATGAGGGGCGTGATAGACAACATCAATTTGAGTGAGGACGACAGGAAGACATATAGTATCACGGTTGATGATTTAGAGCAGGGCGAGTAGGGGGTGGGGCATGCTTGATGTGAGTATAAGTAAAATGTAGTGATTGTATTTTACACATAACTACTTATAACTTATAATAGGCGTCTATGAGAAATCTCTTACTCGCAGTTCTTTTCACTCTCACCGCTACCACAGCAATGGCTGACCTGAGGGTTGCTGTCTGCCCAATCAAGGTCTATTCATTTGAATATGAGGGCGAGCCCGCAAGGTATCTTGAGGAGGCGCTCTCGGATATAGATGCACAGGTCGTCAACTCCGACATAATCTCCGATGTCATATCATCCCTCTGGCTCCTTCACGGTGAGGAGGAGACCGCGGAGTATGCAAAAAAGATTAGTGCGGTGGTATATGCTGACCTTCTGGTAGCCGGCAGGTTCGCTATCATCGGGGAGGAGTGGACCTGGGAGATTACACTGCTATCGGGCGATGACGGAAGTATCGTCTATCAGGGTTATCTTATCTCTGAAGACGAGAGCGCGCCTGATGAGTTCGCCGGCATTGTTCAGAAGCATCTCACCGAGCGCCTTGACCCTCCACCCACCGCAAGGGCTGTTGACCCGAAAGAACTGGCTAAGTATGTCTCCGGGCACGAACACATCTCGGAACTGGGTTCAATCGAGCCCGAGATATCAATTATACCCACCGCCGTTGGGGGCGATGTCAATTTGGCGCTTCTCTATGACCGCTTGAACCACGCATCCGAGAAACTGCTTGACATAGTGAGGGAGAGCGGTGTGGCAAGCCCTGTGGTTATGACCCTGTATGTATCAAATAGCAGGGTCTATGATGTGCGAGTTGAGAACGGGAAGTCAATAGCAAAGATTAACGACTGGGCATATTCGCTTGACTTCAGCGGTGTAGGTAGCAGTAGTTTCAGCATCTATGTCACTGTTGGCTTTATCAAATAGGGGTGAAGATATGAGATTTAAGTTATTCATATATGTTCTTATTGTTATGGCTATGCTTTCTACCTTCTGTAAAGAGAAGGTGCCTCCTGTGGTTGAGGTAGCACCGGAGGAGGTTGTTATAAAGAGCGACCTATTTACCTTCAATCCACCTGATGGCTGGCGGGTGGAGCAGGGTGATGATGTATGGGATATGTATGCCGAATCACCTGGTAGAAAGGTAAATGTAATAGTTGCGAGCATCCCCCATATTCATATGACATTGAGCGAGATGGTGAAGAAGGATATTGACTTTATGATGGGGGATAGTTATGAAATGTTGGAGAAGACCGAAGGCATAAAGTATGAGGGTGTGAATAGCAGTGCGGTTAGGTATATCAGCCATAAGCCACCGCTTGAGGGTCGCTATGTGGAGTCATACTACTTCTTCAAGGATGATGAGATTCTAAATGTGGTGGTTTCATTTGATAGCGAGACCGGGGTAACGCCCGAGGATGTTACTGTGTTCTTTGATAACTTCACTCCATTCCCCTGATTTTTACTATGATATTTAGTTGCTTGAAATATAATTTTGTATATTTTATAATTCACGATTATGAAGGCGATAGTTGAGATAGGTGGCACGCAGCATATTGTTGAGATAGGGCAGGAGATAGTCATAAACAGGGTTGAGGTCCCTGTGGGCGATGATGTTGTCTGCGACCGTGTTCTTGGCATCATAGAAGATGGCGATAAGGTCAAGGTGGGCAAGCCAGTTATAGAGAAGTCAAAGGTGGTATTTGAGGTTGCAGAGCATATCAGGGGTCCAAAGGTAATCGCCTTCAAGTTTAAGAAGCGCAAGGACTACCATAAGAAGAAGGGGCACAGGCAGGATTTAACCAGATTAAAGGTGAAGGATATTAAGGTATAATATAAGTGAAAGGTATTAATATAAGTATATAGGCATTCAAGGGAGGTGATATAGTATGGCACATAAAAAGGCAGGTGGCTCAAGTAGAAATGGGAGGGACTCCGCTGGTCGTCGCCTTGGTGTGAAGCGCTATGGTGGTCAGTTTGTTAGTGGTGGTTCAATTATTGTCAGACAGCGTGGTCTCAAGTTCAAGCCGGGCAGGAATGTGGGTGTTGGTAGCGATGATACACTCTTCGCCAAGGTCTCCGGTAAAGTGGTCTTCTCAGGT